>CAZBCD010000077.1:0-9540 GCA_964490205.1 uncultured Pelolinea sp.
GGGGTGACATTTTCATTGGTGGATTAGGGTGACATATTCACTGGTGAATGACATGAACATAATATATTACGGATTGATATCTTCGTATTTAAAACATACAAATTTCCCGCTATAACCCACTTCATCTTCTTCATTGACATTAATAAAATATTCTTTTCTGCTATCCATCCAAACACAAAACGCGCGCAATAAACCAGCAAAATAAAATAAATATAAATCACTGGAAAACAATTCATTATTAACATTTCTTGCAATCTCTAAGCAAAAAGAGTTTTGGTTCTTTTTGATAGCATTAATTTCCAATCCAGTTAATACTGATAAATTTTCTGCGAGAATACCAAGCGAATGGTCAAATCTTTTCGAAATCGGTTTTAATCGATTTTCAATACTCCCCAGTTCTACCAGCTCTTTTAGATTTCTTCGAAGAAAGGTGAAAGATGAATCACCTATACGGAGCAGTAAACCTTTCGCTGTATTTCGCTGGAATCTAATCGCAAATTCATTTCCCAAATCAGATAGAAATTGTGATTTATTCTTAATATCCGGGATTTCACCAGTACCATCCCAATTAATGATTGTAGAAAAGATTAGAACCGAATCTGATGTTCCCAGAATCTCTATTGCCGCTTCATAAATTGACCGGAGGAATAATGTTTCTATTTCTTTATTGCTCATTCGCTCTTTTCCGTATGTTCACTCAAGTATAATCAGAAAGAATCGTTCAAGTCTATGCATCATAAAAGTGCATTTTTCGTGCCAAATCGATATCCAACAGAAAACTGTTCAAATGCCAACCATATCAGAGACTATTCAGGATTACGAGATCGACCAGATTGAAATGGTCGCTGAACAATGGGGGATAGAAGACGATATTGATCCCCACAAGAATTTAATAAAACAGGTAGTTAAAATCCTTGATAATAGAAATCTTTTCTTGGAGGTCTTTTATACTCTTCCCACTCAGGAACAGTCTGCACTCCAATCCATTTTAGATGAAAGCGGAAAAATTTCAGCAGCGCAATTTACAAGAGCGCATGGTGTAATTCGAGAGATGGGTGCTGTTGCTAGAGAAAAAGAACGACCGGATCGCAACCCAATTTCTGTGGCAGAGAATTTATTTTATAAGGGAATTGTTGGACTCTCATTTTTCAATGAAGGGGATGAGGTAAAAGAATACATATTTCTACCAGAAGAATTTATCAAATTCCTGAAATCAGTCCAAGGTGATCCTTCTCGAATAGTCACCCCACCATCCCTTTCCGAAAAGAATGTTTCCCAAATTATCTCTACCTCTGACGATCTCCTTGATCAGATATGCTCTCTCTTAGCAGCGCTACGCGGCAACATACCCATAAATGAATTCTCTCGTTTTATTCCACTCCCACGCATTCACTTTTTATCAGCCCTGCTTCAAGCGCAAGGAATAATCGACAAGGATTCTTCCATATTAGATACAGGTAAATTAAAAGATTTCTTAACCTTAAAAAGATCAACAGTGTTTTCCAACATTTGTTTCTCCTGGATGGAAGATGGTTTGATCAATGAACTGAAATTGCTTCCAAATATTATTTTTGAGGGGAAATGGAAAAACGATCCTAAAAAAACGCGGAAAATTTTACTAGAAATCATTGTGAAATTACCCCAAAAAAAATGGTATCAAATTTCCGATTTTATTGATTGGATATACCATAGGCACCCTGATTTCCAGAGATCTGGCGGGGAATATGAAACCTGGTTTATAAAAGATGCAGTAAATGATAAATACCTGAACGGTTTCGAGAACTGGCACCGTGTGGAAGGTGAACTGTTGTATTTCTTTCTGACCGGCCCCCTATTTTGGATGGGAATCCTTGATTTAGCAGTAGCGAAAGAAGGAGTGCAACCTTTCGCATTTAAAAAATCGGGTTGGGCTGACAAACTACTTGAAAAAAAACCTATCGAATACAGCACGCACGAGATCAGTGAATTTACCTTACGTAAAAATGGCGCTATCCTTTTGCCAGTTAACACACAAAGAGAACTACATTATCAAATCGCACGCTTTTGTGTTTGGGAAAATATTCAAAGCAAACACTTCCGATATAAGATTTCACAAACTGCGGTTAGAAGGGCAAAAACTCAACACATCTCTACAGGTCAAATAAAAATGTTGTTCCAAAAATCCGCGAAAAAACCAATTCCAGGGAATATTCTGGCAGCTCTCGATAGATGGGATAAAAAACAATCACAAATAAATCTTCGAAAACATATTTTAATTCGAGTCGTTTCACCCGATATTCTGGATCAGATAGAGAAGTCATCAGCAAAACAATATATCCGTGAGCGTTTAAATGAAACTACTGCAGTCACTACACCTAAAGATATCCGCCGCTTAGAGGATGCGCTCATCGAGATGGGGTATTTTGCGGATATATCACACGAAGTATAATTAATTAGAAAATAAATCCATTTTATCGCGAGGGATCAAATGAAAAGGTTTGAATGGATGCAAAAAGAGATTAGCAATCTCAAGGAGAAGGGTCTTTGGACTAATATCCGCACATTATCTTCTCCGCAAGGAGCTTGGCTTGTAGTTGACGGTAAAAAGGTATTAAATTTTTGCTCAAATAACTATCTTGGATTAGCCAATCATCCAAAGTTGCGAGCAGCTGCTCAAGCTGCAATTAAAAAGTATGGGGTTGGTCCATCCGCAGTACGAACGATTGCGGGTACCATGGATCTTCATAATGAATTAGAAGAGCGCGTCGCAAAATTTAAAAGGACAGAAGCAGCTGTTACATTTCAATCCGGCTTTGCCGCAAATCTGGGGACTATACAAGCTTTGGTTGGCAAAAAAGATGTGGTTTTCTCTGATGAACTCAATCACGCTTCAATTATTGACGGCTGCCGCCTTTCAGGAGCAAGAATCGTTCGATACTCGCATTGCGATCCCAACCATTTAGAGCAGGTGATCAATGAAAATGAAGATACGTATGAAAAAGCAATTATCATAACAGACGGTGTTTTTAGCATGGATGGAGATATTGCACCGCTTGACCGCCTTCAAGAGATCGCAGAGGGATATGACACTCTATTGGCTGTAGATGATGCACATGGAGAGGGTGTATTAGGAAAAGGAGGACGCGGGATTGTTGATCATTTCAACCTGCACGGGAAAGTGGATATTGAAATTGGTACTTTTTCTAAAGCATTCGGTGTTATTGGTGGCGTTGTTTCCGGCAATGCAGTAATTATTGATTGGTTAAAACAGCGCGGCCGCCCCTTCTTATTCTCATCCGCAATGACTCCTCCAGATGTTGCCGCCTGTATCGCGGCGGTTGATATCCTGGAGAGTTCTACTGAATATGTTGATAAGCTTTGGAAAAATGCTAAGTATTTTAAATCCGAAATGACAAAAAGCGGATTCGACATAGGTCACAGCGCAACACCAATTACTCCAATTATGCTGAGAGAAGCACCTCTCGCCCAGAAGATGAGTAAAGATTTATTTGAAAATGGGATCTTTGCAACTCCTATTGGTTATCCGACTGTACCAAAAGGTAAAGCACGAATTCGCGTGATGATTTCTGCTGCTCACAGCCATGAAGATTTGGACCAGGGATTAAAGAAATTCATTAAATCTGGAAAAGATCTGGGAGTAATATAGGAAAATTGCCCCAAATAAAAAGGGTTTTTTTCTATTTCTTTTCCTTAAACTCAGCGTCAATTATTTCTTCATTGGAGGGTGATTTGGACTGTCCCTTTAGGTTCACAAGATATTCATTGACAATATCCTGAGGGCATAAGCTGATGAACAAATCCATCCCAAAATAAAGAATTAATGCGTCATCAATTGGTCCTATTAACAGATCAATCGGTACAACCAGATAGATAAGGCAAAATACAGGTATCGCTTTTACCCAGGTATCAATTCGATCATCCTGTATTAATTTAATTACCAACTGTATCTTAAGAATTTCATCAGAAATAAACCCCCCGTCCATATTTTGCTGCTTTCCTGATTTTCCCTCATTCATATCTTTTTCCTTTCTACAACTTCTATTTTAATAATTTGCGCCTTTTATAGCTTATGAAAGGAGCCACAATTTTACGAAGATAATATTTAATCACGATCTGAGAAAACCGGGATCCTCCGTCCCGATAATGCACACGCAGCATCTCCGGCCAGCATCGGTCATCTGCAGAGATGGTTTTCGCGTTCGCATGTAAGCGGAAATTTGCCCATAATCGATGTAAATACTTGATTTCCGACACAGATGCCAACCGCACCCAAAGATCATAATCCATTGCGAAATAAAAGCTGGGATCCAATGGCCCAACCCGATCCCATAAAGACTTCCGGAAAAATGACGCTTGTTGGGGGATATGCACATAACCGCGTCGTAATTTCTTCAACGTGGTCTGGGCAGCAGGAAATTTCCCGATCACTTCGCTGTTTCCATCAATAAAATTTGCGTCACCATAAATTAACCCAACAGCGGGGTTGTCTATCAGGAATCGAACAGCTTCCGACACCGCGTGAGGAAGCAATGTATCATCGGAATTCAACCACCCGATAATCTCTCCCTTCGCTAATGAAAAACCCTTATTGATAGCATCTGTCTGTCCTCGATCGCTCTCAGATATCCATTTAATAATTTTGTTTTCATATCTTTTTATTAGGTCAACACTACCATCAGTAGACGCACCATCAACAATGATATATTGAATATTTTTATAATCTTGGTTGAGAACAGATTGAATCGTTTCCTCTAAGTAAGCCGCCTGATTATATGAGGGAGTAACAATCGTGACCAATGGTTCTTTCTTCATTTATTTCTCCACAGCTGAAATGGATTCAACCTCATAGTATCTAGCAGCGCATTGGTTTACCCAATAGCTTACATCATCCCTTAATTCAGCAATTTCCGCGAACGAATCAAGCGCGGATACTGAAAGATTATTTTTTCCTATAGTTATTTGATTAATTATTTCCACATTACGCTTATCCCACAAAGCAGCTCTATTCAAATAATCACGTAAGTTAGATTGGCGCACATCTAAAGTCGACAATGGATACATATAAGAAATAAGAATAAGAAATAAGCTAGCCACACGAATTGGCTGATAAATATATAAGAATTTTTGAAATAAAAGACCTAAAATCACTCCTTCCGCGCTTACTCCACAAATCAAAACGACTTGAGCAAGCATTAACACTCTTTGTTCAGGATAAGCCATCATCCCATACGCTGTGGGTGCACAAATACAAATGATCAGTGCAAACGTAATCACAGCTATAAAGAAAAAGATTGTAAGTAAAGCCCGTGCATGAATTTCATAACCAGACGGTCGGATGAAATAACATGTGATTAAAACAAACAATCCAAACATAATACAAAAAGGGAGCCACAAGCCTTTAATAGACAGGATGATGAAATTAATCGCTGATTTAGCTGATATCGACACAATTGAAAAGAAATCTGATGCTTGCTGTAATGTATCCAATCTCAAGGTATTTCCTGGAGAAACTATCATCACTCCCATCGCCGCAGTAGTTCCCATCAAAGTGGATCCAATCAAATATGATCTGTGTTTTCTATGTATGCTTTTATCCATAAACAACACGAACAACAATGCTATTCCAAATAACCCCATTTGCAAAGCCGCATACGATTCCGACAATCCCGCTATAAAAAATGATGTGAATAACAGAAAAATTTCTTTATTCAGGTTTTCTTTCTCCGTTTTTCTAGGGAAAAATATTATCAGAAGCAGGAAAAGAAGAACAGGAATGGGAAGAAAATAATGGGAAAGTCCTGACCGCCAATAGACGCTCTGATGGATATTGGGTGCCAGGTATAAAATAAAAAACAATAGTATCTGTGAGAATAAAACGGATATTTCTTGTGATTGTTCGATATAGTATTTACTTAAAATTCCATCGAATATTTTATACATAATAAATCCGATGAAAAAAATAACCAGGGTAGGAATCACTCTGATTGCGTTTTCTCCAAATAACTCACTGAAACCTGTAAATATAAATGCCGAAAAACGGTTTGATGTGGTGGAATAAAATTCAACCAAGCCATGAGTAAAACCATACTCTCTAATAAAACCTGAAAAGCAATAATCATCCGCCCAATATCGTATTGAAAATCCTTGGATAGCGAAGAAGCTGTTTGGGATTAAAAAGAAAATTGAACCGGAAATCAATATGATCTTATATAAGCGCTGATTCTTAATATCCTTTTTCCAGCCTTGTGCTTTCAAGTTCTTGTTCAACTATTGATCAATCCTCACATTTAACATTCCGTCAATCATATAACCCAATTATTTCATTTCTCTTTATGACGACCAAATTCCAAAGCATTATTAGTGAATCTTTAACTAGATGAACCCTGCTATCTAAACGAGTATTTTCCATCCGAACTGGCAACCTTGATATAGAAAATGAATGTTTTTGCGCGACACGCAAGACTTCCACATCAAAACCAAATCCATCGATTGTGGTTCGTGAAAAAATAAATTGTGCGGCTTCAGCGCTGAAACCTTTCAAACCACATTGTGTATCCGTGATTCCGCCCGAGACCAATAACTGCACAAAAGCACTATATACAGCACCAGCCAACTTCCTGATTGGATGTACATTCATAAGTTCTGATTCTAGATTATTTCGGTCGCCGATAACAATATCATTGCCATCCATAATTCTCTTATGAATTTCCTTAATAACCTCTAATCTGAAAGGAAGATCGGCATCCATGAATATACGCACTTTCCCAACAGATTGGAGGATCCCTTGCTTGATCGAATATCCCTTTCCCCGGTTTTGTTTATTATTTAATAATTTCAGATTGATTTTTCCGCTGTTTATTGCAATCAGATTCTCAAGAACAGCTTGAGTACTATCTGTACTTCCATCATTAACAATGATTATTTCACCTTCATTGAAAGTCTCTACAAGAAACTCTGAAATAGACACAACCGTTGATTCAATTAGAAGCTCTTCATTATATGCGGGAATAATAATGGATGTGATCATTTTAAACTTATATATTTTCAGTCCAGAAGCTCATTTCGTATTTCAAAATTTCTTCAGTCCACTGCACGCAAGTCATAAATGATAATATCTTTGATCTCTTCTGATTTAAGAAAATTACTTTCAAAATACTCTTTCAGGAATTCTTGGTTTTCATATTCTTCTTGATCCGCGATCACAAAATAATCATAATCAGATATCCGGTCCAAAAGTTCCGCCTCCAGGTCAACTTTCTGCCCTGCTAATTCGCGCAGAGCGACATCATCCGATGTAGTCCAGGAAGAGACATGCATCCACCCCCAATATGCAAGGCGATACCCATAATTCGGGAATAATCCAATCACGCGAGATTCATGCCCTAATTGTTCTCCCACCACCTCCCATTTTTCAATCTCTTCCGAAAATTTCAATCTGCTGAGTGCCGAACGAATCTCCCAACTTTTGATTCCAATGAATAATAATGCAGCAAAGGTAAAAACAATCTTTGTTAATGTACGATTCCTTTCAGAGATATTAAAGACCTTACCTAGAATAATCCCGATTCCGATCGAAACAGGTATCATCAACGGCAAATGATAATAATCATGCGTTGTGATGTGGTAAGAAAAAACAAATCCATAAACAGCATACCCGGCCAGATAACCTACAAGCAGATAAAGATACTTTTTATTCGTGAAAAGAGAAATCCCAAGAATTGCCGCCAGAAAAATAACTAGGTCAATCGTATAATCTAATTCCAATATCCATTGTATATAGAACAGTGGATCAACCCAGCGATTAGGGAAGAATCGAAAGTTAAATTGCTCGCCAAGAATTCCCAAGACCACAACCCCGTAAAATAAAAATGCCAAATATGGAACTATTGATAAAATCATGATTATCCATACCTGTCGATTCTTAAGTGCATCCTTAAGACCAAATTTTTTGATAATTACTCCAATTAGAGCTGGGGCGAGGAAAAAAACAGCGGTGGATTTTACGTAAATTGAAAACCCACTCAACAAACCAGCCAATATTGCCCAAATTATATTTTCCTTTTCCATCCACTTCAAAAAAGCCAAAAATGCGGCTAATATTGAGACAATAAGGAGCGGTTCAGGTTGAAATGCCCTGCTGGCTACGGCAGCATATGGCCATACCAAAAAGAATATGACAGCAAAAGTTCCCGCAACGACTCCTGCAATCTTTTCAGTAAAAATAAATAAGAAAAAACCCGCGACCATCCAAAAAAGGATTGCCCATAATCTGGCAGCCCACAATTGTTCAGACCCAAATAATTGATAGGTATAAGCAGTTAATCGCTCCATGATCTGCGGTTCAATCAATCCTTCAGCCTGCCACTGCTTATAGGACATTTCCCGTTTCCAGTCAGGAGCATCATCTAGGGTTTGATAATACATCCCGCGCGCAATTAATGCTGAATGAAGCTGCCGCGTTGGATGGAAATCCAGGGGAGCATCAAAAAGATCTGACACACGAATTATTAAACCGATCATAAACACGAGAATTAGTAGCGCATACCAAAGCCAATGGTTATTTTTCATTTTCTAGTCCAATAAGAACCAATAAAGCCTCTTTACTCTTTTTCAAGATAGTTTATTAAATAATCATAATCTCTTTGCTTGATTATTTCCGTTCTTTTGTGAATATAATTTTCTTTTAGTTTTTCAAGCGGTAAAAGACCGTTCAAAAAAGAATATGCAATTCGATTGAACTCTTTTGGGAGATTACTTATGTCGAGTGATATGCTCTTCAAATAGTTCTTGAATGCCAGCCAATTTTTATTGCCTTCCAATAAGTATCTTGCCTGCAATAAATATGTGCCTGCTTCAATTTTTTTCTTATTCTTCTGAAAAAGTGGCAGAAAATCAGGCTCTTGTCTCATCCATTCATAAATTACGAATGCTTCCATTCCATATTTCTCTGCACCTCTTAGATTCTTTGCATCTGGATGGAAACGAGCCGCTGCCCAAATTTCATCTACATACTTGATTGGATATTTTGAAGCGATTTTGAGCCACAAATGGTGATCCATCAACCAGTGATAATCAGGCTCAAGAAATCCCACATCGTCAAGGGCTTTCTTCCGCATAAATATTCCTGGTTGCCCAATGACTTTGAACTCCATCAATTCACGCAATCCCCAGTCTCCATACTGCATTATATTGAAGATTGATGAATCAGAATCCATAGACAGCACATTTGAAAAAACCATGCCGCAATCAGGATTCGATTTCAGCTTCTCAACGGCGCTCGAAATCGCGTTTTCCGTGTATATATCGTCAGAATTTAACCATGCAACAAATTCACTGGTCGCTTTTTTTAGACCTTTGTTTATCGCATCTGCTTGTCCGTTGTCAGTTTCTGAAACAGACCATGCCAGCTTTTTTTTATATTTATTGATGATAGCTTTGCTGTCATCTGTTGAACCCCCATCAATGATGATATATTCAATGGCTGGATAATCCTGTAAGAGGACCGAACGAATCGTTTCTTCCAGGAACTGACCTTGATTG
>CAZBCD010000078.1:0-9453 GCA_964490205.1 uncultured Pelolinea sp.
TATACTTTAGATACTATTACAAACTGTCTTGGAGGGTATGACGTATTACAATTAGATGTTTTAACATACCTGAAGATCAAAGCAAACTTATAATATTAGAAAAAAGGAGAGCATATTATGTCGATGACTTCTCGTGAGAGAGTGTTGGCTGTCTTAAATCATGAAATACCGGATCGAGTGCCGATCATTTTAGGGGTTAGCAATGCTACTGGTGTTAAGATGGCGCCGTATAAAGGGCTTAAAGATTTGTTAGACATTTCGGCACCAGACGCATATCTGTATGACTGGCCTGAACTTGGATCAGCAAAAATAGATGAGAATACCATGCGGCGTCTGCACAGTGATGTACGCGGTGTGTTGGATAGGTTTCCGAAAGAAATATATGATCGCAACAGCAAACGTGAACCGCACTCTCCCTGCATTGACGATTGGGGTGGCGGCCAGATCGAAATCGAACCAGGCATCTGGTTTCCCGGATACCACCCCCTCGCGGACGCAACAACAGTGGAAGAATTGAATAATTATCGGGGCTGGCCTGATATGGATGATCCCTCCCGCATCGCACATGTGGCAGCGGAAGCAAAAAAGTTAACCCAAGAGAATGAATATGCAATCATGGCAACACCCTGGCTGATGTTCCCGTTTGAGCGGGCGTTCGGTTTGCAGGGTATGGATAAGTTCCTTTTGAATATGGCAATGTATCCTGGCTTTGCGGAAGCCTTATTGCAAAAGAATCTTTCTCTTTGTAAAAAGCTGATAGGGAATTTTTTGACTGAGATAGGTGAGAATATTGATATGATCAAGATTGGTGATGATCTTGGGACGCAGGACCGTTTAATGATTTCCCCAAAGATGTATCGGAATCTACTCAAGCCGATTCACGCGGAGTTGATCCAGTATATTAAAAAATATACTAAGGCGAAGATATTCTTTCATACTGATGGTGATGTGTTTGACCTGATTGATGATTTCATTGAGATCGGTGTGGATGTTCTCAACCCTATCCAAACCTCCGCCGGCAATATGGCTAATCTGGAAGAATTAAAAACGCGTTATGGTAAAGACCTGGTCTTTTGCGGAGCCGTTGATACACAGCATATCCTGCCGCATGGCACTCCAGAAGAAGTGCGCCAGGAAATGAAACGCGTTATAAATATCCTTGGCAGGGATGGCGGCTATATGGTTGCCTCCGTTCACACTATCATGCATGAAGTACCCCCGGAAAATATTCTGGCTATGGTTGATGCGGTTGAGGAGTTCGGATATTATCCATTGAAAGGATAACCTCAATAAGTTTAAATATCTCTTTACCACTTTTAAAATTGAAAACATCTTATCCCAAAGGAGTGTTAGTGAGTGATATACACAAGATATACCAACCGTATTTAGATAAACTTGAATCTCAATACAAGCATCCTGAAAATGACGCCCTTTCACCCTATGAAAGAGTGGAACGGGCTATCGCGAAAGAAGAACCTGATCGCACTCCCTTTGATTATTGGGCAGTTGAAGAAATGACAGCTGAATTAATGCGCACATTTTCAATAGAAGATGAAGGACAGTTATTGCGTATGCTGGGAATCGACTGCCGGATTGTTAATCCGGATTATATTGGACCTCAACGTGAAATCCTTTCAGACGGTACTTATTATGATGTATTCGGCACACATAGAAAAAAGGTCACAAATGAATTTTCAACCTACGATGAGTATGCCAGTTTCCCGCTGGCAAAAATGGATGCGCCTTCTCAGATAGAATCCTACTCAAGATGGCCTGACCAATCTTGCTGGGATTGGACCACACTCCCCGGGATAATAAATCAGGCCAATCAAAATGTGGATTACTATATCCGCTATGATATCGGAGGTATTTTCGAAACTGCCTGGGGTTTATATGGGATGGATAAATTTCTAATTGACCTGATCCAAAAGCCGAAGATTCCCCTCACTATCATGGATTGTGTGACCAATATCCTTATCAATAATTTCAGACAGGTAATGAAGTATGCTGAGGGGTTGGTGGACATGGTGTACACGTATGATGATGTGGCTATTCAGAACGGCTTGTTAATGTCTGAAAAAATGTGGCGGAAAAACATTCTGCCATTTCATCAAAAATTGAACCGCGAGATTAAGCAACATGATGTGAAGATCCTTTATCATTCATGTGGTGCTATTTTTGATCTCATCAATCCGATCATTGATGAAATGCAAATCGATATGCTAAATCCGCTTCAGCCGCGGGCAGCCAAGATGGATATGCAAAATATAAAAAACCAGTTTGGCGGGAAAGTAGCTTTTCATGGTGGGATCGATATTCAACATACCATGCCATATGGTACCCCTTCTGAAGTAGAGAGCGAGGTTCGGGAAAGATGCCAGATCTTGGGAAACGGGGGCGGATATGTTTGCACCACAGCCCACTATATTCAGGCGGATACGCCAATCGAGAATATCCTGGCAATGTATTCAGCTGATCGGAAGGTGGATTAGATTAACCTCGCTTTGACCTTTTTTCTTTTACCCTGGGTTCAACAAAGACGAATGCAGCTAAGATGAAAGCAGCGACTGCCGCTGTGCAAATTGTGATAAATAAATATGTGTAGCCCAAACTGCCTACGATCATCCCGCCCAAGATGGGCGCTAAGGCTGTTATCGGCGCAATCAAGGAGTTGGATAAGCCGATGAAAAGGCTGGTTTCTTCAGGCGGCGCGATCTCGAATATCAAATTTGGATGACTGATATAAATGGCGGAATAAATACTGCCAATGAACCCGGAAATGGTAAGAAATCCGAGTGGGTGGTTGACAGTCAATGCGAGCAGCCCTTCCAGAAAGAGCAAAATACTACCGATTATTAGTATCTTTTTATAACCAAATTTATCCCCAAGAAATCCCCACAATATCCCGCTCAGGCTTTGTGAGAGCAGAATAATCATCGTGAAGATCCCCAGCATTCTGTCTGAAAGGCCAAATGTTTGAATGGCATAGATAGTGAAGAATGCATGGCCCATGGCTGCCAATCCGATCAATTGACGTGTTAACAGATATTTCCGTAAGTTTGGATTCTTGCGGATGACCATGGGAATGTACCTAATGAATTCACTTACATCCTTTTTCTTGGGCTGGACAGGAAATCCTGTTTCCTTGAAATTGCTGATGATGATTGGGGATATAAAGGAAAAAGCAAAACTTACCCAGAAGATAGTCCGGAAATTAGTGGGGAAGCTGCTGAATGATAAGACTCTTATTGCAACCAGTGAAGCAATGAACCCAATCACACCCCCTAATGCCTGATTTATCCCATAGAACAATCCGCGCTTTTTATAAACCGCTTTGCTGATGAAATCTGAATAAGCAGGCATGATCAGTCCCAGCGTTGACGAATACAATGAATATGCCATAAAGAAGAACAGGATCACAAAATTGTTGGAGAACCGTGAAGTCATCTGCGATGAGATCGCGATCAAGAAAATACCAACTCGCTCCGAAATAGCAATGATTAATATGTACTTTTTTCTTTTTGGAGTATTCTGGGTGATATAGGCGCTAATTATTTGGGGTAAGAAATACCCAAGATAAAAAATCGCAGGGATCAGCCCGATGA
This sequence comes from uncultured Pelolinea sp., assembly GCA_964490205.1. Lineage (GTDB taxonomy): Bacteria > Chloroflexota > Anaerolineae > Anaerolineales > Anaerolineaceae > Pelolinea. The sequence continues at coordinate 3,606 of CAZBCD010000078.1, forward strand.
GCACGGAATTTGAGGTCAGGTTGCTGATGTATGCTGGCAGAACCGTATCCTGTGAAAGCAGGGAGGTTGAAAATGTAAAAAAGGCTGAATCGAGAGCAATGAGGATGAAATTCCTCTTGAAATACTTTTTGACACGCCTGGTGTAGTCGGGGAAATCTCTGGTAATTGTTTCTAAATCTCGTACAGCCATGGTAAGCTATTACCCTTTCAAAAAAAGATGACACTTCTGAAGTGTCATCTTTGACCTTCACAACCGTTTAATTTTCTATTTTTGATCGTTCTCTATTAATACCTTCAATCCTTCTATTGCAGTGGAAATCGCGCGGTGAACATCAAACAATTTGTGGAATTCAGCAAACTCCTCTTCTGTTTTTGGTTGGGTGTCAGTGCTTCCTGCCATCAGCATCACGCCGCCGGCTCGCTTTCTATGGATGCTGGAGATGATGAATAGTGTGGATGATTCCATCTCCGAACACACAGCACCCCCATTGACCCATGCTTTCCAGCGATTCTTTAAATGGTCTGCCATTGGCATTCTATCTGGTTCGACCTCGCCATAAAATGAATCTTTTGATTGGGTGATGCCCAATCTGTAGGGTACATTAGAGCGGATTGCGCCTTCTTTGAGCGCTTGAACGACATCAATATCTGCCACAGCCGGGAATTCAATTGGCAGGTAGTGCAAAGAGGTTCCTTCATCCCTGATCGCCCCGGTAACAATGGCTACCTCTCCCGCTTTTGTACCCGGCTGGATTCCGCCTGATGTGCCGACTCTTATGAATGTGTCAGCGCCAATTGCGATCAATTCTTCCACAGCGATCGCTGTGGAAGGGCAGCCGATACCGGTAGATGTCACTGCGACTTTTTGCCCGAGAAGAGATCCGGTATAGGTGACATACTCGCGATTCTGCACTAAGAAATTTGGTTTATCAAAGTACTCCGCGATCATTTCGCATCTGCCGGGGTCACCGGGCAGCAGGACATAACGGCCAACATCTCCTTCATGTAAATGAATATGATGCTGGGCGCCTTGCTTTGTTTTTCTAACAGCCATTGCTAGTTCCTTTAATCGGTTTTCTTATCCAATTTGATCAGAATCTTGACAGCTTCGATCGACACTGCCAAAAGGTCATCCAGCTCTTCAACGACTCCCACATTGGGATCATCGCTCTCCTGATTAGCTGCGACCAGCATGATGCCGCCGGTGCGCTTGCGGTAGATATTTCCGAGCACAAACAACGTCGCTGCTTCCATTTCGGAGCAGATGGCGCCGCCCATTTTCCATGCTTTCCACCGCTGAAGTAAATGATCCGAAACGGGCATTCTTTCTGGTTCATGCTGCCCGTAGAAAGAATCTTTGGATTGGGTGATGCCAACCCGGTAAGGAACCTTCAGTTTAATAGCGGCTTGTTTGAGCGCTTGTGTGACTGTGATATCGGCCACAGCAGGAAACTCAGGCGGCATATATGCCATTGAAGTTCCCTCATCACGAATGGCAGCTATTGTGATAGCCAATTCTCCGGGAACTTGTTCGGGCTGCATGCCGCCGGAAGTGCCGACCCGAATAAATGTATCTGCGCCGATAGCGATCAATTCTTCCACTGCAATTGCTGTGGAGGGTCCGCCAATCCCGGTGGATGTGACAGATACTTTTTCACCTAATAATTTTCCCGTGAATGTGCGGTATTCACGATTACTCGCGATCAATTTTGAATCATCGAATAGTTTGGCGATGTGGTCGGTTCTACCGGGATCTCCAGGGAGGAAAACATATCGCCCAACATCCCCTTTTTTCATTTGAATATGGTACTTTACTTCAGGAAATTCAACCTTACCCATTTACAACCTCCATAAATATTATGCTCTTAATACGCGTATGACGCCGACCAATACAAATATCGTGAAAATTAGGGCTGTTGAAATAACCAATGTCAAAGACAACCCCGGTGAGAATGTCATCGTGCGGCTCCAATCAAGAGATTTATCAACAATGATCCAGTACCCAGTGGCGAAAGTCACGATAAGTCCTGTGACTAAGATGAAGTAATCTTTCCCGCGCATTACGACATTACGGTAGCTGGTTTTATTTCCGGTGGATCCAAATGCTCTGGATTCTAAAGAGATTGATAACTGCTGCACTCTTTCGATCGCGCCTACAAAAACTGGTACCATGCTCGGCAGCACAGCGCCAAAACCGGTTCCTTTCATCCCTCTTGACTTCTGTGCGCTTAGGACTGTTGTGAATTCGCGCTGTAAGATTGGAATGAGCTGTAAAGTAACAGTAAGAATAAAATTCAGCATATACGGCATGCCGATCTTTTCCAGAGACGAGAACAGGTCACTGGGATGAGTAGTCATAATTGTTACCATTGCAAAAAGAGTCATCCCCATGGCGCGCATGAACATTGTGATCCCGCTGTAGATACCCTCCTGGTAGATCGTGAATGGTCCCAGATCAGTAATGGGAGTCCACGGCTGCGGGAAGGCAGGAGCAATGCTCTGCAGAAAAACACTGATTACCATAATTGGGAATAATATCGCCATGACTTTTAAGATTGGTTTCCAGATTTGCGCCAACGCCACCAGGATCAATCCGGTTATGATGATTGCTCCCAGTATTGTGGGATTGCGGGTCATGAATGAAATAATTAATACTCCGAAAGACCAGGCTAACTTAGGTAGGGGAGCAATCTTATGTATGGGAGAATCCCCTGGAACCATCGAGATAGGAATAACTGCACCTCTCATAATTATTTGCTCCTTTTCAGGTTATATTTTTTACTGGTTGCGGCGATCAATTCATTAATGCTTAATGCGATCGAACTAACCATTTTTTTGCTTCTCATCCTGTAAGACAGCTCAGTGATCTGGGGGGGTGTGAGATGTGTTGAGGCCATTAATTCTTTATCCGAAAAGACTGTCTTTGGATCTGTATCTGCGATCAGGAGGGAATCGCGCATAACCAGCATGCGTTCAACAACTTCAGCCAGGAGAATCATATCGTGGGCAACGCAAATAACAGTTGAGCCTTCATCGCGCAGCTTTTTGATCAAGCGGTAAACGATACGTGTAGTGATATGGTCCTGCCCTGTGGTGGGTTCATCCATAATGAAAACATCCGGCTGCATGGTGTAAATGGATGCCATACCAACCAATTTTCTCAACGGAAAGCTGATGCGGTAAGGATGATGGTCGCGGTATTTTTCAAGATTAAAAAAGTCGATCGCTTTTTCAACACGCGCTTGGACTTCATCTTCTGGTAAGCCGAGGTTAGTTGGGCCAAATTCGAGCTCATTGGTTACCGTTTTTGCAAAAAGCTGATGGTTTGGGTTTTGAAACACATACCCAATATTTCTCGAAAGGTCCTGCACACGCATTTTAGCGGTATCCTGCCCCTTGATAATTACTTTCCCTTTTGTTGGTCTAAGGAGCCCGTTAAAGTGTTTGACAAGCGTGGTTTTACCGGATCCATTCTGCCCGATCACACCGATTAATTCACCTTTTTGGATCTTTAAATTTACATTTTGTACAGCGGTAACATCCCCGGGATATATGTGGGTTAGGTTATCGCATACGATCAGTGGTTCACTCATAGGCAAAATCCTCGTTATCCATATTATTTTCTCTTAAAAGTATCAACAGCGAATTGTTCAGCCTCGTCAATTTTCACTGGTAAATCCTTGATTTTAATACCGTACTTTTTCTTGAGTTGATAGGCGAATTCGGTTACCTGGGGTGTACGTAACCCGATCTTTTCTATAAGCTCAACCTGTTCAAACACTTCGTGAGGAGTACCATCCAGGATGATCTCTCCATCATCGATAACGATCACATGGTCCGCGTATTGCGCGATGACCTCAACCTCATGTTCGGCTAAAATGACCGTCATGTGTTTTTCCTTGTTGAGTTTAGCGGCAACCGCGATCACTTCTTCTTTTCCGATCGGGTCAATATTCGATGTGGGTTCATCCATCACAAAGATCTCTGGCTGCATCGCGAGAGCGGAAGCAATTGCCAGCCGCTGCTGCTGACCGCCGGATAATTCAAAGGGAGAGCGTTCTTGTAAACCGTCCATCCCTACTGTTTCAAGCGCGTCCTCGATGATAGCATACATGTCATCGGTAGGGGTACCGATGTTTTCTAAACCAAGAGCGACTTCTTCAGCAACAGAGGTCTGGGTAAGCTGGAATTCCGGATTATCAAAGACCATCCCAACGATCTTCGCGAGTTCACGGGTTGGATATTCCTGTGTATTAAGACCATTAATTAGCACATCACCCTCAAATTTCCCGATGATCATATTGGGAATAACTCCATTTATACATAACTGTAATGTGGTTTTTCCGGCACCGTTCAAACCAAGAATTGCGACGTATTCACCTTTGTAAATTGTCAGATTGATGTTTTTTAATGCAGGTTTTTCCTGGAGTGAGTAATAAAAAGTGAGATCTTTAAATTCAATAATTGGTTTTTTATTTACCATAATACCTTCACTATAATTAGTTAATGGCGGGAGATGGATATCTCCCGCCATTTCGTATTTAATTGATTGGTTAGATTATTATTCGCCCGTTTTTGCGAACATAACGGCCAAACCGGCGATAATGGTGAATACTGATAGAACTAAAACAGATCCAGACAACATCGCGAAAGCTTCACTGGCGATGAAATCAAGATCCGCGATCTTCTGAATGGTTGAGGGCAGGAACAAGAAAATCAAGCCCAAACCAATCACACCTGCGCCTATACCTTCTTTTACGCCAACGGTTTTCACTTCTTTTTTAGCCATCTTATCCTCCTAGACCATACATTGTGAACAACATGATTGCTACACCGACAACGATACCACCCACGATCCATAATATTTTGGTGAGACCTTCGGATTTTGGCAATTCAATACCTTCGGTCATGTTTGCGGGAAGCGCTTCAATTATCGCTAAAGCAACAAAACCGGAGATGATCTTGTCTGCCAGTGAAACGATGATGTTGGATGAGAATACAGAGACGAGCAAATTCTGCCCCATTGCCAGAAACGCGGCGGTCATCATATCTGAGAAGTGACCGGTCGCGCCGCCGAAGAGAAACACATAGATGGGAACTGCTGTCATTGAGACCAGCACGGCAACGAGTATATTGAGCACGAAGAAGCTCCAGTATTTCTTTCCCCAACCCCAACGGACGCCATAACCCCAAACAAGAGCGCCAACAACGTTGCACGCTGCGAAGGGCAGTCCGATAGGTCCGCTGATGAATGAAGCGATAATATTGGTCAATGCGCCAACGAGGGCACCCCACCAGGGACCCAGAACGATAGCGACAACGGCTGTGCCGATCATGTCCAGGAATGTTGGGAGGTGCAGGGCGGAATTAATTTGCCCGCCAACAATATTTAGTGCAATAGCGACAGGAACAAGCGAAACCACGTAAGTAAGCGGAATGCGTGATGTTCCTTTCTTTTTTGCAACAGGTTTAGCTGTAGCCATTAGTTACTCCTTATTTATTACAAATATTTATGATTCTTTTAGCAGCCAGCCGAAAGGCATTGCTGCTGTTCTTGATACTGCTATTTTTAAATCTGTTTGAATATTCTAAAAATTACTCCTCCTTTCTTGTTTATATTGAATGATCAGAATTTATCTGGTTATTCTTATTCTACATCTTTAACTGTAATACGTCATACCCTGCGGGACATATTTTAATCTAAGTTAGTAGAGTCCTCATAACTTCATAAGGTGTTTTCCCGTCAAGGGATATATGAAGTCTATCATAATTATAACCGAAATTCCACGTCTGATATAGAGGGTGTTGAAAAACAAATGACAAAATTGACAAGATAAAGGAACTTTAA
>CAZBCD010000079.1:0-9450 GCA_964490205.1 uncultured Pelolinea sp.
ACCATAACGAACGCATCCAACGCTTCGCGCAGTTTCGAGAACCATTTACCATCATATACCAGTTCGGCATAGCGCAGAGCAATCATTTGTTTGTAGTGCAATGTATCCTTGTCCAGGCAGATGCTTTCCAATTCCTGATGGGCTGTATACAGAATCGTGCCACCGGGGGTTTCGAACACACCGTGTGATTTCATGCCCACCAGCCGATTTTCTACTAGATCAATGCGACCGATACCGTGCTTTCCTCCGATCTGATTTAATTGGGAGACCAAATCCAGGGCAGACAGATTTTTCCCATTCAGGCCGACGGGTAAGCCATGCTTGAATTCCAACTCGATCTCTTCTGCTTGATCTGGTGCTTCAAAGGGACTTTTGCTGAGCGTAAACATTTCATCTTCTGGTTCTAGCCATGGATCTTCCAAAATACCGCCTTCATGACTGATATGCCAGATGTTGCGGTCGCGACTATAGATCGAGCGTTTGGTCTGCGCTAGCGGAACATGATGATTTCGCGCGTACTCGATCGCATCTTCACGACTGAGAATATTCCATTCCCGCCAGGGGGATATTATGCTTAGGGTCGGGTTAAGAGCCATGGCGGACACTTCAAAACGAACTTGATCGTTGCCTTTGCCAGTAGCACCGTGAGCAAGCCCATCAGCACCTTCTTCTTCAGCGATCTCAACCTGCCGTTTAGCAATCAAGGGGCGCGCGAAGGAAGTACCCAGCAAATATTTGCGTTCATAAATCGCGCCTGCCTGCATGGTCGGGAAGACGTAATCTGTTAGGAATTCTTCGCGCAAATCTTCAATAATTACCTTGCTGGCTCCACTTTTTTTTGCTTTTTCTTCCAGACCGTCCAATTCTTGCTCCTGACCCAGGTCTGCCGTAAAACAAATCACTTCGCAGCCATAATTCTCGATCAGCCATGGAACAATAATTGAGGTATCCAGACCTCCTGAATAGGCAAGTACTACTTTCTTTGGTTTCGGTAAAATTGTCATGATCTTTTCTCCATATTTTGTTATTTTTTATTTGTTTACTTATTCGAGCAACCTACAAATATTTTTCCTGCCAGCGCCTGTCTCAGAGCATGTTCCTAAAAAGTGTAGAGCAAGGCAACTTCATCACAGTTGTCAATGAAGAGGCATTTCTGGCAATCCGTGTACACTTTCTTAGGAAAATTTTGAATGTCATCAATTAGAAACCCGCAGCGTTCAAACAGGTTGGACGCACGCGTTAGGGTAAGTACCTGCTTTGCACCGCGTTCCTTCGCTAGTGCCATCGCTGTTTCAACCAGTTTTTTCCCCAACCCATTCTTACGGTGGTCTTTAGCTACTGCCAAAGATCGAATCTCGCATAGGTTCTGATTAAAGAAAACCAGCGACACACAACCGATAATCTCGTTTCCCTGCACTGCGACGCGCCAATCTTGAATACCAGCTTTCATTTTCTCTTCGTCACGCGAAAGCATGCGCCCTGCCTTGACCTCGTCAGCAAACAGCACCAGGATATCAGAGATATCTTGCGGCCTGGCATTTCTAATGGCGTAGATGGGTTTATTACTCGTGCTCATAATTTCGTGCCTTTCATCAGCTTGCCAAAAGCTTGAATAAATTGGTCGATTTCTGATTTTGTGATGGTTAATGGCGGCAGTAACCGAATCACGTTTGAACCTGCTGTAAGTAGCAGAATCCCATATTCGTGCGCTTGTTCATAAAAAGGTTTGGCTTCGACATCAAGCTCTATCCCGATCATCAGTCCAACGAAACGAATGGAGGATATGTGCGGAAGTTCAAGGGCAGATAGCTTGCTAGTCAGATACACGCTCATCTCATTTACATGATCTAATAAGCTTTGGTCCTGGATGCGGTTCAGCACCGCCAACGAAGATGCTGCCGCCACAGGCCCCCCGCCAAAGGTGCTGCCGTGATCACCCACTGCGACACAATCCGCCACTTGATTGGTCATTAATGCGGCGCCAATCGGCATACCACCGCCCAAGGCTTTGGCAAGGGTCATGATGTCTGGCAACACATCATAATGCTCGTATGCCCACAATTTACCCGTTCGACCGAAACCAGTTTGGATCTCATCAATGATGAGGAGCGCGTTGTGTACTGTGCAGGATGCCCGTACAGCCTGTAAAAATTCTTTATCAGCCGGGTAGATGCCCCCCTCTCCCTGCACCACCTCCAGAATCACGCCGCAGGCGCTGTCATCAATCGCCTGTTGCGCAGCTTCAGAATCATTAAATGGGATTATTTCCACATCTGGAACCAACGGCATGAAAGGCGCTTGATACTTTTCGCGATCAGTGACCGACAAGGCACCAAAAGTCCGACCATGGAATCCGTTTGAAAAGGCGATAAACTTTGTCTTTCCCTCGCCAAAATTCACCCGGGTATATTTACGGGCAAACTTAAGGGCTGCCTCAACCGCTTCCGTACCCGAATTTACGAAGAAGACTTTATTCGCAAAACTAAGCTGGCTAAGTTTCTCTGCCAGCAGTGCATGCGGCCCAGTATGATATAGATTGCAGACATGGCTGAGGGTTTCGGCTTGTTGCTGGATTGCATTGACCACTTCTGCATCACAATGACCCAGGGCAGATACTGCGATGCCCGCACCGAAGTCAAGATACTGGTTGTCTTCGCAGTCATATACGTAAGATCCTTTCCCCCAGGCAAGTACAAATGGCAGACGGGCATAGGTGGATAGCACATATTCCTTTTCCATTTGAACGATCTCCGTTGTGCTAATTTTGCTCATAGTTACATCCTTTCCATGGCAATGGTTGTACCGCTTCTATTTTTCCATCCGGTCACATCGGTGATGAGTGCACTATGCGCCCCGTTTTTGATTGCTTCCAGGGCTGACCGAACTTTGGGAATCATCCCTCCATGAATAGCTTTGTCATTGATGAGCGTTTCGACCTGGGTGGTAGTCAGCCGCGAGGCGACAAGATCATCAACCAATACCCCAGGTACATTGGAAATAAAGATGATCTGCTGCGCAGATAATGCCCCCGCTATCATCCCGGCGGCGTGGTCAGCGTTGACATTATATTTCCCGGCGGGACCGACTGAAATAGGCGAGATGACAGGGATAATATCCTGCGAGCAATATTCGGCGATCAAATTCACACGAACCTTGATGATACGCCCGACCATGTTCATTTTTTCTCCCCAAGGCACAACCTGCAGCAAATTTCGATCTACGCCACTCAATCCAATAGAATCTAGTCCGTCCGAGTTAAAGGCATACACCAATTCTTTATTGATTTTCCCTGAGAGTACCATTTCGACGATCTCAAGGGTTTTTTGGTCGGTGATTCGTTGTCCATTTTGATAGCATGGACGAATACCCATTTTTTTCATAAGGCAGTCAATGGCACGTCCGCCACCATGCACTACCATACAGGCATAATCCTTTTGCAAGCGTTTGATTTCGCCAGAAAGGTCTTTAATAAAACCCTGTTCGTCGAGTTCATTACCTCCAATTTTGATGACCAGAAAAGGTTTATTCATAGAGACTCCTTTTGGGATATTGGCAGCAGTGCGGTCGTTTCAGAGAAGCCGGCCATAAGGTTGAAATTTTGAATTGCCTGCGAAGCAGCGCCTTTAAGCAAATTATCGATGGCAGACATGATAATGAGCATATTTTGACCAACAGGTGTGAGGGAAATCGCTGCAAAAGGTGTGCGCACCACATGTGCGAGTGTTGCCAACCCACCCTGTGCTAATACTTTTACCAGCGGTTCTCTCTGATATGCTTGTTGAATCGCAGCAGCTGCCTGCTCCGCATCCTTTACAGGAGCATAGATCGCAGCCAAAATACCACGGTCGGTGGATAGCAGGTGAGGTGAGAAAATTAAGCAGCCTTTTCCTGCACCGGCAGCCGCTAATTGCTGCTCAATCTCGCGAATATGGGAATGCACGCGTCCAATCTTATAGGGTATGAGATTTCCGCTGACCTCACTGAAAAGGAGATGCTGCTTTGGGGTGCGCCCCGCGCCAGTAGTGCCAGATTTGGCATCCACAATGATGGGCATATCTTGTGATAAAAGTTCTTTTTGAGCCAAAGGCAACAAGCCCAGCAGGATTGCTGTTGGATAACAACCTGGATTGGCAACAATATTGGCGTCCTTGATTTGTTCACGGTAAAACTCCGGAAGACCGTACACTACCGGTAGCAGATCCGGTGCCCCATGTGGGGCCTGATACCATTTGGTATACTCTGCTGGATCATCCAGCCGCAGGTCAGCGGACAGGTCAATTACAGCACAGCCAGAGCCTTTTGCCTGTGAGGCGATAACTGCTGATTGTGTATGCGGCAGGCATAGGAAAACATAGTCAACACCTGTCAGGTCAACATCTGCAGCAGCCTGGAGAAGGAAGCCCGGCGCGCGTGGCCAGACATCTGCCAAGCACTTACCTGCCATGCGCTCTGAGGTGATGAATTTCAATTCGACGTTCGCATGGACTAGTAGCAGCTGGATCAGTTCCCAGCCCGAATAGCCGGTTCCGCCAAAAACACCTACTGTAATATTTTTCATGGTGCTCTCCTTGAGGTAACAAAAAACCCCCGGAAATCCGGGGGCATTTGGTCTTACCTAGAATGATTTACTATTCTATCCAAGCGACAAATTACCGGACTTCAGGTCAAAAGTCTGGTTATTTGCTCGAGCTCGTCGATTGTTGGATAAGAATTGGTTCATAGTCTTCTGTTATAAATTTTGATGAGTTTAATTGATTAACGCGGAAGTGTCAAGCAGAACATGAGAATTGGATCTGGAATGAATCTGTAATCGAATTTAAACAGGGTGTGTCAAGCCCCCAAATTTAGTACCACTCATAAGTAGACACTTTCAATGTAGAAGAAAATCCATATGGTGTTTTATTCCCAAGAGCAGCATGGGGGCGAATGGAATTGTATTCCTCCAACCACTCAACAATGATCCTCCTGGCTTCATCCAGCGAATTGAATAAGTACGCGTCTAACACATCTTCCCGATAAGTACGGTTGAAGCGTTCAACAAACCTGTTTTGAGCAGGTTTACCAGGATGAATAAAATGAATCTGAACTGCATGTCTCCTCGCCCATCCATCCATATGATGGGGGATGAACTCTGGTCCATTATCCACTCTAACTCGCTTGGGATAGCCGCGCTCTGGCGCAATACCTGTCCTTAATTCGAAGAGACGTTATTTATAAGAAATCATTCTCTGCTCAATTTTCTGCAGTGAGGGGAATAATTTTGTGCCGCCCACATCTGTCACAGTACATCCGGCCGCGATACTGGCGAAAAGCGCGCGCTTTTCGACCGGCCAATCCTGCAGGGTTCCATATATGAAACATGCATCATATGCGTCTCCCGCCCCGATGCTGTCCACCAGTTTGCCTTGAATGACCGCAGCTTGATGATACCGATTTCCTTCCCAATAAATGGTTGAGCCGTCTGCTCCCTGTTTGATCACTACGATCTCTGGTCCGCGATCCAATAAGGTTTGCGCGCAGTCATCAAGTACCTGCTTAGCAGTTAGTTTGCATGCTTCTGTTTCATCACAAAAAAGGATATTCACAAAGGGTAAAATATCTATCATGGCGGTCATCCAGGGCGAGTCCATCGCAAAAAGCGGAAATTGTGAATCCATACTCGTGATCAAACCCATAGATTTTGCTTCTTTGAAAATTTCCATCGTGACACCATGCCAAACATCTTTAAAGTGCAGGTATCCGCCGCAGTGCAGCAGCTTTGCATCTAATAGATGTGACAATGCATCCTTGCGATATTTTTGCGGCCAGGCAGAATGAGTGGGCATGCGGTAGGCTAATGGCCGCTTGCGGCTCTCAAAAAGCAGTATGTAAACTCCGATTCCGGCTTTACTATCAGCAACCCGCTGCACTCCGCTGACATCAACCCCATCACGCCGCAGTGATTCAATGATGAATGCACCCAGGGCATCATCGGATACGCAGGAGCTGACCAGTACATCCAAGCCCAATTTTGCCAGGTCGCTTACATTGTATCCAACAGATCCTGCCGCCGTCATTTCCATGTTTGCAGGTCCATCCCAGGATGGAATTTCCGCCCAATTTTTTGGCCCTTCTCCAACAATTAATAAATCTATGTTGAGAGGTCCAATTACCGTCACATCACGTGCCATTATTACCTTCCGCTTAAAAACTGATGGATTAATAAAATCAAAAGCGCGCTGAATTAAAAAGACTTAATGAGTGTCCTTGGGGAAAAGCCAATCCCACACCTTAGCATGGCGTGCGATATTTGCGCGCTGAGTATCCGGATTAATGTCACCCTGAGCAATAGCGCTCCAATAGGGCAGCAGCTGGCCAGGCAGGATGGCCAGGATGGAGAAGATGATCGGCTCATCTTCATCCAGGCGGAATACATCATCAACCTGTTCAGCTATCCTTTCATCTTTTTCACTGATGATCGCAATGGATGGGGATTTAAGCATATAGGTCACCTGGGCGATATCCCGCAGCACATCATAATTTTGGTCATTATGTGGAGCTACAATGATCGTCAGAATATCATGCTGGGTCAACCCCAATGCGCCATGAATATGGCGCCCGGCGCACATACCCTTGGTGGGGATATGCCCCATCTCGTCGTATTTTAAAGCGATTTCTTCCGCGGTACCTTCGTTGGCCCCACTGCCTGCGACAATAATACTGCGGACATCCCGATAGCGGAAGGAAAGCAGCTCTGCCCGCTTACTCACCCAATTAAACATCTGGTCGTATTTATCAGCAGTGGCAAAAAGCCGCTTGCGCAGGTCATCCCAGTCGCGCTTTTTTGGATGCAGAAGCGCCCCGATTTCAATCGCCAGCCACACAGAAGCAGCTAATCTGGTGGTGTAATGGAAGGTGTCCGAACCCCCGGTATCAAAGCCGCCGGCACATACAATGGATTCATCGCATTTCTTGGTGATCGGGCTGCCCGCAATACTGGTGAACCCCACCTGAAACGCGCCTAACTCGCGAGCTTTATCTGCCGCCCGGTTGCTGTCCACCGTGCTGCCGCTGCCTGAATAGGAGAAGAACACTGTCTGCTTGAAATCAATAGGGTAGTCGTACACCACGTACTCAAGCGAATCAATATCCCTGGCATTCCAACCCGCATATTCCCAAAAAGCACCAGAAGCAGTTTGTGCGACAAACTGGGAGGTACCCAAACCATGTCCGACCATACCTGCGAATCCTTTTTCCACAAGTTTTTTCGCCAGCTGTGGGATGATTTTTTTGTTAATAGCGAAGGTTTCCTTCAGTGCTATTCCCTGGCTTTTTATATCTTTATAGAGATTGAAGGGGTGGCTGGTTTGAGGTTCAGTCCCAAGTGCCCGGTACATAATTGGGTGTTCCGCTGTATTTTCAATATGTTCTTGGACATTGCCTTCAATGCCCCATTGCTTTACTCTTTTCCCCGTTTGCTGTTTGTACTCTTTACCCATAGATCTCTCCTTCTTTAATAAGAATGTATGTATTATTCCTGATTATTTTTCTCACCCAATGCATAGCGTAAAATTTCCGCCTGGTTGGTTTTTTCCGTTAGTAGATCAGCCACGATACGACCTTCGCGCATGACAAGCACTCTGTGGGATAAGCCCATTACTTCAGCCAGCTCTGAGGTGATAAAAATAACTGCTTTACCTTGCGCTGCCTGAGCAGCGATGAACTGATACAGTTCAAATTTAACCCCCACATCAATGCCCTGGGTTGGCTCAAGCAGGATGAATATCTGCGGGTCAACCGCCAGACAGCGCCCCAACGCTACTTTCTGCTGGTTCCCACCGCTGAGATGCATTACGTTTTGCTCCAGGGATGAGGTTTTAATTTCCAAAGAACGAATCTGTTCAGTGGCGATTTGGTCCTCCTTTTTGCGGTTGATAAAACCCAGCTTGTTTGCGACTCTCGATCTTAGCACGGACAATGATAAGTTGCGTCGGATGCTCAACTCCTGCAGCATGCTTTCCTCTTTACGGTCTTCTGGAAGCAGAATGATCCCGCGGTGAATGCAGTGCTGCGGGGACACCTGCAGTTTGTGCTGGTTAACTAAAAGAGTTCCCTGCTGCGCGGGCAGAGCGCCGTAAAGCGCTTTACCGAGGTCGGTTTTTCCACAGCCCGAAAGTCCGGTTATAGCCAGCACTTCACCGCACCGGAGATTGAAACTGACATCCACCACCTCATCTCCTACCGTGAGATGTTCTACAGTGAATATCTCTTCTCTCTGTATGTGTTTCTTTTGTGGAAAGATGTTCTCTAGTTTGCGTCCGATCATACTCTCGATCAGCTCTTCCCGCGTGACCTGAGATATCGGCTGGGTGAGAATATGCTGCCCATCGCGTAAAACAGTGACTGAATCCGCCAGTTCATAGATCTCATCAAGTCTGTGGGATACATAGATAATGGTCACTCCGCGCTCGCGCAGTTTTTTTACATTATCAAAAAGCGCCTCCATCTCCCGTTGGTTCAATGCTGCGGTGGGCTCATCCATGATAAGCAGTTCGCTCTCGTTGACCAGCGATTTGGCAATTTCCACTACCTGTTTTTCACCTACTTTCAATCCATCGACAACCGCATCCGGATTCAGGTACTTGGCATTCAATGAAGCCAGCACTTTTTGGGTGGACCGCCGCATCTGGTTTGAATTGATCACTCCTTTTTTCGCACTTTCCTTTCCCAGCATCACATTGTGTACGATCGAACGGTCAGGCAGCAGGTTCATAATTTGATAAATCGTGGCAACGCCTTTCTCAATAGCTTCCTTTGGTGATTGTGGCGCATAACGCTCCCCCTTGAGAGAAACATTGCCCCCGACATCGGTTTGGATCGCACCGGACAGGATTTTGATTAAAGTTGATTTGCCCGCGCCGTTTTTTCCTACCAGTGCATGCACTTCACCTTTTTTGATGTTAAAACTGACTGATTTCAGTGCCTCCACACCAGGGTAGTGTTTGCTCAGGTTTGATATCTGGATATATGCTGGGGAATCCATGGTTCACATCTTTACTGTTCGCAATTGATCTAACGATAACGCTGCTACCAGGATTGCACCGGAAACGATGCGCTGGGCATAAATGCTCACTCCTAACAGGATCATACCATTGGTAATAGTAGTCAAGAATATGGCGGCGATCAATGTATTGAATACTTTTCCCTTACCTCCTGAGAGGCTTGCACCGCCCAACACTACAGCTGTTAGCACCGGGAATAGAAAATCCTTGCCCATACCCCCCGTTGCCGTTCCCTGGCGTGCAACCTGCATGATACCTCCCACAGCCCCCAGAACGCCTGCCATTGTGAATGTGGCCAGTTTTAAATTGTGCACATTGATGCCCGCCAACCAGGTTGCATGTTCATTGTTTCCAACTGTCATTCACCAGTGAATATGTCACCCTAATCCACCAATGAAAATGTCACCCC
>CAZBCD010000080.1:0-9443 GCA_964490205.1 uncultured Pelolinea sp.
TTTTCAGTTTCTATAAATCCTGTATCAGAAACTTGTCCCCCGGATTCAATGTAGAAATTTGTATTTCTTGTAATTATTTCTGCTTCATGACCTTCTGAAATATGTGAAACTTGAGCCCCATTCTTAATAATAGAAACCACTTCAGTTGATAATAAAAGAGAAGAATACGGATCTGCGGTAACCCCATCTTTATTTATTTTTCTTTCTTTGATCAAAGTGGACGCTATCTCAGAATAGAACTCAGCATCTTCTCCACCTAAAGCCCCAAATTCTTTTCCTGCACCTGAACTCAAACGGTGCTTTTCCATCGAATCATAAAAACCCCTTTGGTCCACATTAAAACCGTTTTCTTCGAGTACATCTTTTGTTATCTCCAGCGGTAGCCCATGCGTAGCGTATAAATCAAAGGCTAAATCTCCTCGTAATACTTTGTTATCACTCCCAACCATTGAATTGATATACGTTTCAAGTATTGATAAACCGCCCTCCACTGTGCTTTGGAATTTCTTTTCTTCTCTGGTCAAATTATCAACAATTGTATTTTGATTTTTCTTTAAATCGGGATATGCTTTTCCATATAATCCGACCACTTTTTTTGCAATCTTTCCCAAGAATGGATCATCTAAACCAATTTTTGAGCCAAATCTGGCGGCGCGGCGAATAATCATGCGACAAATATAATTTCGCCCGACATTACCGGGAACGACACCATCAGCAATTAGGAAGCTCGCTGCCCTGCAGTGATCTGCTATCACCCTGTAAGGAGTAAAATACTTTTCTCTCTCCTCTTCTGTTTGGCCGCTGATCTCCATAACCACATCCATGAGCGGCATTAACAGGTCGGTGCGATAATTAGAATCCACATTCTGTATCACAGAAACTATCCGCTCAAAACCCAAGCCAGTATCAACGTGACAGGCTGGAAGCTGATCGAGTTTATTCGGTCCCATTCGGTTGTATTGGATAAAAACAAGGTTCCACAACTCTAGGAATCTATGACAATCGCCATTGACAGAGCAGTGATGGTCTGGCTTTTCTTTTTTATCACAATATGCTTCTCCCCTATCAATATGTATTTCACTGCTCGGGCCACAAGGGCCTGTTTCAGCCATTTCCCAAAAATTATCTTTACGACCGAAGTAAACAATATGATCAGGGTCAATGCCTGGCTGCCTTCCCCAGTTTTCAGCTGCCTCTTCATCGGTTGGGATTTCCCCCTTCTCATCTTTAAAACAGGTAACCCATATATTACTTTTTTCTAAGCCCCATACCTCTGTTAAGATTTCCCATGCCCATGATATTGCTTCCTTCTTGTAATAATCGCCGAAAGACCAATTACCAAGCATTTCAAAAAAAGTATGATGATAATCATCTCGACCAACATCATCCAGGTCATTATGCTTTCCTGAGACCCGCATACATTTTTGAGAGTTAACTGCGCGTTTGTATGGGCGGTCATCGGTTCCAAGAAAAACATCTTTAAATTGGACCATACCAGCATTCGTAAACAGCAGCGTTTGATCGCCCCCCGGTACTAATGAAGATGAAGGAACAAACGTATGTCCTTTTTCTTTAAAGAATTCAATAAATTCCTCCCGGATTTTATTGCCTGCAGTGTTTTTTTTCATTGACTCCTCGATACATTTCCAATCTCGTGGATGAAATTATAAATTAAAGAATTAATAAAATTTTCTATGATTATCGGGAAACTGCTAATTTAATGATCTTTCCTCTGTCATCCATCGTTACCCGTGCATATTGTGTGTGTTTACGTTTCTCCGATACGATAGATTTGTTATACAAGATCTGAGTAAAAGTTCTATATTCCAGATTACTCCCAATCTTACCAGTTTGGTTGGTTTCAATATTTATCATCTTCGTGATGTTGATTTTATGTTTTTTTACTTTTATCTCCGCATTATCTAAACCAGGTATATAACTTTTCAGTAATTCTTGAACATCGTTAGTAACTTTTTCAGATACTCCTGGTGAGGTAGCAAAATACCCATTTTGATCACTAACTAATTTTATATCTTTCTCAGAATATATATCATCGCGAGATTTCTCTAAATAGATATTAGGTTCTAAATGTCCAAGAGGATCTCCATAAAGAACAAAAGATTGAAGTGTTTTTTGGTCTTCTCCATCCAAATATCCCTGTCGTTGTTTCATCACCTTCACCAAACCAATCTTTGCCTGTAGTAAAGATTCACCGAAAGAACAGCCATCTCTTATATATTTCCAGAAAATAAATGCAAGGAGATCGCCCCCTATCAAAGGTGTAAATACAGAGCCATAGGATATGCATGTCGACCCCACGATTCCCTGGCTACCAATTGATATGAGTTTCAACGCTATTGAATCATCAATAGATTTGTCTACAATATATCCACCATAACAGGCCTCCGTGAAAACAAGATCAATATTATTTGTCATTTGTGATAGTTTTTTCGCTGATATCGCAACAGGAAAATCTGGCTTCGCGGATACTTCACTGAAATCTCGCTGTCCATACCATTCCGACGTATTGGATAAACCATGTAAGTTAAAATATGCACACTTGGCTTTCATAAGGTTATCCACATCGATAGTTTCGTCATCATATGGTGGGGATATTCTCAGATCAGCTCCTTTTCCTAAAGGCCTGAATGAAGCTATAGACGATCTGCGCCACACCTCTGCAGAATAACCAAAATCCCCGGGTTTTTTAATGAGGTTATTTATTTTTCTTAGAATATTAAATCGTTGATCAAATTTAGAACGAATCCTTTCAAAAATATTTTTTGAGGGAATAAGGGCCACATGGAATTTTGTCACATGTCTGATCTGCTCAATTAATAATCCGGGATCATTACCTTTTTCCCCTGGCAATCGCCCAACGGGCCATTCTGGCATAAGATAATTGCTCGACGACGTAGAATAAGGGTTATCTGATAAAACATCCTGATCGCCATCATCAGTTGGGTTTGGCAGTCGATGGAATGGTATAACATCGTTATTCCCAATTATGATAACAGCTCCTATTTCTTTTCCTCTTTCTTTCAATCTCTTATCCAGATCCATCACACTTAATTTAATCTTCCAAGGATCGATCTCACTGACGATAGCAATCCCCCATTTGTTCATCGAATTGAAATCATCGGGTAAAAAAACATGAGATTCCCAATCAGGCTTCTCGTTGAAAGTATTTGATAGATCGGTTAATTTTTCTATAATCACATTCGCGGATTTTGGACCATATTTTCTTTTAAGCCCCAAATATGAGGAAAGAATAACATAGACAGATGTAAGTTTTGTATCCTTTGATCCTCGTAATTGAGGCTTGTATTTCACCTGCTGAGATTTTTCACTGCCCTCTTTAGAAATTCCTTTTGGTTGCTTTTGTTTCTGATCGCCAGAATTAAGGCGATTCCAATCCAAGGAGATTGCAATGCTGGTTGGAATTTGCTGATTATAGAATATCTCTCTTTTTTTCGGCCAGATTGATAAATACTCATGGTCCCTGCCCAATAACCTTTTTATAACAATCCCTCCTGGATCAGATTGTACGCAGGAATGTAACAAAGCTACTGCCTCAGCCTCGTTTTCGGAAATCATCTTTACCATTGCCATCCATATTTTAAAATGAATGCAGTTTTGCCATCGCCTATGGTAAATTTCAACTAATTGTGAATTTGTTCGTAAGTCATTAAGTTTCAATGAAATGCGGTAGTGTTCTATCGCGATTAATATATTATTTGGGTCTTCAGCAATTGCGCTTTTAAGTAATTTTTCTGCGTGATTAATATTATTTCTCTTATTTTCATTTTTAACAGCTCGGAGAGTTGTTGCCCACGGAAAAATCCCCTTTATTTTACTTATTTTTCCTGAGAGAACATAAACTGCAGATTGAGAGTACTTATCATTTTCCTTCAATTGCTTAACCAATAAGTCATAACTCGCAAAATTTTCAGGATCATTTTCCAGAATTGATAAAAGCCTTTTTTTTGCTGATTGATCATTTTTGTTTGCAAAATCTACATTAGCTTTGAAAATATTGCTTTGGATATCATTGGGGTATTTTTCAAGCCAGCTGTTAACCAGATTTTCTAAAAAAGGAATTTCGCCAGTCCTTAATCCAGCTCTACAGATTTGTTGATATTCCTCAAACCCTATACGTAATCCTTTTTCCAAGTTTTCCTTATTCCTCTGCAATCCTAATTTGGTTCATTTCAATTTGCAATGAATTTTCTAAGATATGTTTAATGTTTTCCAAGTCAGAATCTGCTGTCTTATTCTTCATAGCTTTTTCTAAAGTTGAATTGGCTTCTTCGTACCTACCTTGTTTATATAACAATATTCCAGTATATCTCAGAAGATCATAATCTTCTTGCAGGATGTCTAATCCCTCCATGAGAATAGCGATAGCGCGTTTATAATCACGCCTATTCTCAAATAATTGTGACAATAAAATATACTTATTCCCATCAAAAGGATCAATTGTTATTGATCTGAATAAATAATCAATGGATTTATCAAGATCTCCAAGATCTTTTGACACTCCGCCTATAAAATGCAATAAATCAGAGTTCTCTGAATCATTACCCAATGCTTTTTCTGCAAAATGAAGCGCATTTATTGAATCCCCATTTGATTGAAATAATTTTGCCAAATAAGTAAGCAGGTTTGTGTTTTCTAACAATTCATGATTACTAGTTAAATATTTAATTGCAGCATCAACTCCATTCTTTTGTTCAATAAATTCTGCTTTTTGGATAATAAGGATTTCTTCGTTGCCAAACCCGCTTTCTAAATAACCATCTATAAATGAAATTGCATTGTCAACGTTTTCCAACTCTCTTATTATCATTGCTTTTAAATTAATAGCTTCGAAATTAGAGGAATTGTTGTTTAGAACCTTATCAATTATTTTTAGTGATTCCTCGAAACCACCTTTTTTAAACGCAATCTTTCCATAAATGATATTTATCTCATTACTATCAGATTGGAAAGCATTTGCTTTTTCAATGAAATAGATCGCATCATTCAACCTACCTTTTTCTATGAAATTCTCAGCAATTTCTATTAATATTGGCAAATCTTTTGAAGTACTGGTAAGCTGTTTTTCAAGCTCCTTGATACTTGGCAACCTTCTTAATTCTGTTGAAATATTGACAATTTGATTTGTATATTTTATTGTAGGATCATAAACTTCAGCATTTTTGAAATGAGTATATGCTGCACGATTGTCACCAATTTTTTTACTTAGATTTCCAGCACTATTTTCCCATTCGTATTCTTCTGGCCATTTTTCAAGAGCAAGGCATAAGGCCGAATAACTTTCCGACAACTGACCAAGATGTTCATTTATGATCGAAAGGGTCATATATTGTTCTGGGGTTGGGCCTCCTTCTTGTAAAATTTGCAGCATTAGTGTTTTAGCTTTTTCTGGATCATCATCTTTATTAAGAACAGCATATGTGAATAAAGCTTCTTTATTATTATTCATTAATGCTAGTGCACTATCAGCTTTGGCTTTCATTCCTAACGCTATCAACGAAAAAATTATTGCACCAATATTTTCATCATCAGGAGATAACTTTATTACCTCTTCATGGTAGATATTTTCTTCAGAAAGAACAGCCATGGACCTATTAATCCACTCCTTTAGATATCCGAAACTTGTTTTTTCATGTCGAGTTATTTCTTCCAATATTTTTATATCGTCTTCTAGAATTTGGAATTTATGATTTTTTACCAGCAATTTGTCATATAATCTGTTTCTCTCAAGCATTTTTGTGATGGTTTTTAAATAATATTTCGCAATCATAAATGTAAATCCAAAATTTGAAATGATTTTTCTGCTGATTTCCATGGCAGTCGATAGATCATCCAATTCAAATGCGTTATCGCAAATAGCCAGATAATGAATTATTCTATTGATATCTTCTATCGAACTCACTTCATTAGGAAAAACAACCGACTGTATTTGATTCAAGATCGTGAGATATAGCGCATTTGCCTCTAGTTGGTTACCATTTCTATAGAGCAATCTGGATTGAATCGTTTCCAAGTGAGTAGTGCTTTTATTTTTATTATTAAAGTCAGCAATTAGTTTTGCAACTAAAACTTCTCTTCCATCTTCTAACGCATTTTCCGCCTCTAATAGGATTTCGTTTTTAACACCATTAAGATGATTTGCGGAATTCTTTTCAAAATACTCATTAATATAATTCTTATCGCCTAATATGTATGCTAGCTTGAAAGATAGTTCCTCTAAAGATGTATTTGAAGGGAATTGGGAAATACCGCTTTTTGCAGAATCAAAGCCATTCGTGAAATCTCCTTTCCTGATTTTCAAAAAAATCGCTGAATAATAAAGATCTGAAATATCCTTCTTCCAGCTATCCGGTATCTGCACAATGAAGTCGTCAAATCGAATAGTGGAGATCTCTTTATTTTCTGTTAAACAGAAGGCTTTATCAATCGCTTCCATAGCTAATTCAATTTCCTTCTGTTGTTGTAGAATGTCAGCCTCAATAAAAGATATAATCGCATCTCGTTTTTTACATAAATTAACTAAGTGCAATGCTCTTTCATAGTCATTCAATTGATAATAAATTGATGCCGATTCCAATAAATTGTTTCTTGATAAATCTTCTTTCTGTGATAAATATTTTTCCATTACTCTTCTTGCTGATAACCGGGATCCACAATCAATATAAAATTGCGAAATAATGAGTAAACTATCTATATCTAGGTTTTCTTCCTTTTCGATTTCCGATAAATAACTTGCAGCTTCCTTATAATAATTTCTATTTATCAATGACTTTACCTTCGTAATGGAAAACATATGGTTGAATTTATTATCCCCCATTTCAGATTCAAGTAATGTCATAAATTCACGATTTGCGAATAGGAGCTCTGAATATTTTAAAAGCTTTCCTAGAGAAAGATTGCTTCCGATTTTTTGCTGTTTTATTAGATTAATTGCTTCGCTTGGGAGTTCTAAGCGATTATATGATTGAATTAATAAATCTATAATTACCGGATGAGTGGGTTTGAATTTTAAAGCCTCTTTCAGGTAGATAATAGCTTGATCAAAATTATTTTTTCTAAAATGCAAATTTCCTAATCCTAAAGGTATTCTCCAATTTTCGGCTGATTTATCAAATGACTTTTCTGATAGCAGCTTAATATAGTCAGACTCTTTTTCTCCATTCTCTATTTCAATCCGCATCATTTCTATTAGTAAAGGATATTTCTGATTATTAGATCGACCTATTAATTCCTGGAATGTATTTTTTTCTTTTTCTGATAAATCTTTTGGATGTCTAATATAGGGAAATTCCGTAAATGAAGTTTTTAATATCAAGCAGCCATAAGAAATAATTATTTCTTCATTAATTAGATTGTCGTCTTTCAGCGAATAGATGACGTTCTCGGCTTTCCTAAATTCCCTTGCCTCAAGATATACCTTAACTTTTACTTGAGCAATCTCAGGCGATAAAATCCATTTATCTTCATATGTTTGCAGAAGAAATTTTACATCATCGAACATATTATTATCAATCAATTCCAGCAGTATCCCCTCCAAGATCTCTTGTTTGATTATTTCCGTTGTTTTGGACAGGTGATGTAATATATCTTTATGCTCTTGTGTTTTCCCTAAAAACCTTTTTGCTTTGGCAAGAAGAAATTCTATCTCAGGATATTTTTGGTACTTAGTGGGTAGACTTATTAAAAAATCCTGTAATTTTCCATAACCTTCATTTTTTCTTAGGTATTCTTCAATAAATTTTATAGTTAAAATATCTTTATTTGATTGACTAATGGCTTTTTCAATTAAAGTATCTGATAAAATATTTTCACTATTTCCTTGTAGATATTGTGCATTTAATACTTGGGCTGTTTTGTTAGTCGGGTAATTAGAAATTATCTCCTCGATTTCATTTCGAAATTCCGCCTTCTCTTCTGCTCTTAATGCCGAAATCGCATATTCTAATTTGTCATTTACATTGAGTATGTTTATGGTCTTTTGAACAGTGTAAGCTTCTTGCCACATCTTCAAATATTGCAGACTTTTGTAAAATTGGATTTTTTCTTCCCTAAGA
The DNA here is from genome assembly GCA_964490205.1 of uncultured Pelolinea sp. Taxonomy (GTDB): domain Bacteria; phylum Chloroflexota; class Anaerolineae; order Anaerolineales; family Anaerolineaceae; genus Pelolinea. The sequence continues at coordinate 8,094 of CAZBCD010000080.1, forward strand.
ATATTATTTTCTGCAAATAATATTGAATAATACTTGACAGCTCGTCTATGATCCCCAAAAGTTCTAGAATAATGAGCAAGGAATTTTAGGATTTGGTAATTTTTTGGATGGGCATTAAGGATTTGTTCCAAAATAAGAACCGCATCACGCTCCAACCCTATTTTAATAAATAGTTTTGCTATATCTATAGGATCAATCAAATAACCAAATTCAGGGGAAAAAATTACCTTTTCAATCCCTGGTTTTTTTGAGTTGTTTATAAATTGCTTGCAAATTTCCCTTGCTGCGTCCTCACTCGAGGACGATAAGTAAAATGCGTTAAAGATATCCTTCAGATTATGGCTATCAAGGAGTTGTATCTCTTCAAATCGATTATGTTTTATAGAAATACAATTATCAATAGATAGAAGATCCTTATGATCTATTTCCATTTCCTGCGCATATAGCTTCACAGGGCTCATATTCAATGAGTGGATAAATAAATCTTCAGCTAAGCCTTTATAGAATCGGCATTTCCCCTTATCGCCTACAAACGAAGATAAGACCCGTAATTCATTTAGCTTTTTTAATTCTTCGAGTTCATCGGCAGGTATTAATGTTGAATTCCCATTCCCAACTTTCTTTTTAAGTAAATCGGGATGATCCAAGAACTTCTTAACCAAGATTTCGGCTTTGTTATGCTCACCAATTTTATCAAGTTTAAAAATCAGTTCCCTTAATATATTTGGTTTATTTATTAATAATTTAATATTTCTTAAAAGGAAATTATTAATATGATTTTGATCTGTCGAACAATGAATAAGAAATGAGAGCAAATATATCCTGTTTGAATTATTTTGTACTAAAGCATCCTCTAGCCCTTCTCTTTCTGAATCACTGCTCGTACTGATTGAAAATACTGTTCCCCATTTCCTAAATATTTCATTTTCCTTGATTTCACTTAGATGCAATTTTTCACAGATTTCACTCCATGTTTCCGAAGCCCGCCTTTGCTCTGTAATTTTTGTTACAGATTCATAAATATCAAAAAGTTGATCCTCAATATTATGTGAGTGTGGGCCATTTTCCGGATTTAATGAATTGGTATTTACTTCTCTTAATTCAGAAACACAAAAACAGATGTTTCTTGGTGTCCATTTATCAATTTCACTGCCAAACAAGTCAACTACACTTAAAAATATTTTTTCTTCTGAAAATGATTCCCAAATTATGGGATGGCTGATCAATCGTGAAATTACGCAGCTCGCATTCTCTTTCCCAAATAATCTATTAAATGCAAATACTGGATTGAATGCCTGATTCATTGGTATTTGCATTTAATAGATTATTTGGGAAAGAGAATGCGAGCTG
>CAZBCD010000081.1:0-9384 GCA_964490205.1 uncultured Pelolinea sp.
CGCAGCTTACCTCTCTAACACTTGCAAAGTTGCACTTACTAGTTGAATTCAAGATATAAAAGAGAAGGGAAATAATCATTATGAACAGGGAGGGTTGGTTTTACAACCCTCCCTGTATCTTTTACTTGAATTGAAGGAATCGGGATGAAAGATAAAATTAATCCAAAATTTATTTTCTTTACTGGAGGAGTGATAAGTTCAGTTGGAAAAGGATTGACAGCTGCGGCAATAGGGCGGCTATTAAAAGAGCGCGGTTTCTCCGTAGTTATTCAAAAGCTCGACCCGTATCTCAACGTTGATCCAGGCACAATGAGCCCCTATCAGCATGGGGAGGTATTCGTCCTTGATGATGGCGCTGAAACCGATCTGGACCTGGGACATTACGAGAGGTTCATAGATAATCGTCTGACCAAAGAATCAAACATGACCGCCGGTCAAGTGTATGCTGAAGTGATTGGTAAAGAAAGAAAAGGTGAATATCTGGGAGGGACAATCCAGATAATTCCGCATATCACCAATGAAATAAAAAGAAGGATTCATCTGGTAGCAAAATCCTCACGGGCAGAATTCGTACTTGTTGAGGTGGGCGGCACTGTTGGGGATATTGAAAGTTTACCTTTCCTCGAATCTCTCCGCCAATTAAGAAGAGATATTGGTCAGAATAATGTATTTTTTGTACATGCGACATGGCTTCCACATATTGGAGCGACTGGTGAATTAAAAACAAAACCCACACAGCATTCTGTCGGGGAACTGCGGTCGATTGGTATCTCTCCGAATATGATCATCGCTCGATCTGATTACCCGATTGAGGTTGCTTTATTAGAAAAGATCTCCCTCTTTTGTGATGTGGATATCGATCATGTTATACCTATGACAACAGCATCATCGCTTTACGCAGTTCCATTAGTTCTTGAAGAACATGGGGTTGGAGAATTGATTTTAGATTATTTCAAACTTTCCGCTAGAAGTAAACCAAATTGGAGAGATTGGGAAAAGATAACTGCGGCAGAAAACAATCCAAAACACCACTTAAAGATCGCATTGGTCAGAAAATATGTTGAACTGCACGATGCTTATATGAGCGTAAAAGAGGCGCTGAAACATGCCTGTTTAAACCAGAATGCGAAAGTTGAGATACTATGGGTACATTCAGCGAGACTTGAGGAAAATACCGGTTGGGATTTAGCACATATGGCAGATGGCATTCTTGTGCCGGGAGGTTTTGGAGATAGCGGAATCGAAGGAAAAATCCAGGCTATCACGTATGCTCGCGAGAATAAAATCCCTTTCCTTGGTTTGTGTTTAGGAATGCAACTGATGGTGGTCGAATTTGCCAGATATATCCTTAATTATTCACAAGCAAATTCTACTGAATTCTCCAAAGATACACCATTTCCAGTTATTGACCTATTACCAGAGCAGAGAAAAATCACTGATAAAGGGGGGACAATGCGCCTAGGTTTATACCCCTGCAAACTGATAAAGAACACGATCGCATCTAAGGCATATTCAAGGGAACTGGTCGACGAACGCCACCGCCATCGGTACGAAGTGAATAACGCTTATCGAGATGAGCTAGAAAAAGCGGGGATGATATTTTCTGGACAATCCCCAGATGGAATTCTGGCTGAGATTGCCGAACTTAAAAATCATCCATTTATGGTAGGTTCCCAATTTCACCCAGAGTTTCTATCAAGACCAAATCGTCCCCATCCCCTTTTCAATGCTTTTATTAGGGCAATCATTGCTCAAAAAACCTAATTCACGTTCATTCGCCCTGATGCAATCCGTATTATACTTAGCAGGTTGAGCTAAAAAATAATCATCATTGAGGTAGAAAATGTACACATTTATTGAATTGATTGAAGCGCAAGAAATCCTTGATTCACGGGGCAATCCAACCATCGAAGTTGAGGTCTTATTAGAAGATGGCAGCTTTGGCCGTGCAGCAGTACCCTCCGGAGCATCAACCGGAATTCATGAAGCTTTAGAACTGCGCGACGGGGATAAAAAACGCTATGGCGGAAAAGGGGTTACAAAAGCAGTTAATAACGTTAATTCATTGATCGCGGATGAATTGATCGGCTGGGATGCAACTGAACAGATTGCGATCGATAAAACTCTATTAGAAATCGACGGCACACCCAACAAAGCCAATCTTGGCGCCAATGCGATCTTGGGAACCAGCCTTGCTGTCGCAAAAGCAGCTGCGAATTCATTAGGCTTGCCTCTCTACCGTTATATAGGGGGAGTTTATGCACACGTATTACCTGTTCCTATGATGAACATCCTGAATGGCGGTGCCCACACTGCCTGGCAATCTACCGACGCCCAGGAATTCATGGTTATGCCCTTGGGTGCTCCTTCTTTCTCTGAAGCAGTACGCTGGGGAGCAGAGATCTACCACGCATTGAAATCAGTTCTCAAGTCGCATGGGTATGCAACCCTCGTAGGTGATGAGGGTGGGTATGCGCCCAATTTAAAAGCCAATGTTGAAGCAATAGAAGTGATTCTTGAGGCCATAGAGAAAGCAGGTTTTAAAGCTGGGAAGGATGTCGCAATTGCTTTGGATCCCGCCGCTTCCGAATTTTTCGACGAGGAAAAGAAGATCTACAATTTACGCACAGAAAATAAGAAACTTAATCCCGCGCAAATGGTTGACTTCTGGAAATCGTGGGTGGATCAGTTCCCGATCGTATCCATTGAAGATGGGTTAGGTCAAGATGATTGGGAAGGATGGATAAAAATGACACAAGAATTAGGCGATCGCCTGCAGATTGTTGGAGATGATCTTCTCGTAACGAATCCTAAGCGTGTACAAAAAGCCATCGACGAAAAAGCATGCAACGCTTTACTGGTCAAAGTAAACCAAATTGGTTCTCTCACAGAAACGATTGAAGCCGTTGAATTATGCCAGCGAAGCGGATGGCGCGCAGTGACATCACACCGTTCAGGTGAGACAGAAGACACGACCATCGCTGATCTAGCTGTAGCATTGAATACAGGTCAGATCAAGACAGGCGCTCCAGCGCGCTCTGATCGTGTAGCCAAATACAACCAGTTAATAAGAATTGAAGCGGAATTAGGTGAAACAGCAAGGTATGCAGGTTGGCAGGCGCTAAAAAAGTAAAAGATAATAATTAACGAAAAGCGGGTAGATTTCTTCTGCCCGCTTTTTTCACTCTCGAAACCATTCCATCGCTTATATAATTTTTTCTCCCAATGCGATCTCAACCGCAGTTTCCGCATGGATGTACGTTGTATCAAAAACTGGAACAGAAGTATCATTTGCTCCAACCAATAAAGAGATCTCAGTGCATCCTAATATGATCCCCTCAGCCCCTTTCTCTACCAGGTTCCCCATAACGCGAATATATTTATTTCTACTTTCGTGTTTAATTTTTCCCAGCACCAGTTCTTGATAGATGATCTGGTTGATAGTTGTTCTGTCCTCCTTTTCCGGCACGATCACAATAAGGTTAAATTTATCAACTAAACGCCCCTTATAAAAGTCCATTTCCATCGTGAATATAGTTCCCAGCAAACCGATGGTATTGATATTTCGTTCTTTTATCCGAAAAGCAGTCGCGTCTGCGATGTGCAGGATGGGTATTGTCCACTGCCCGGTGGACAGCTTCATACATCATATGCATCGTGTTTGTGGCGATTACGATAAAATCCGCCCCGCCTGAAGCCACCTGGTTTGCAGTATTGACCATCACATCAGTTGCCTCATCCCATTGGGCATTTTTCTGCATTTCTTCCACTGGAGCAAAATCTACAGAGACCATTACAGATTTCGAAGAATGCAATCCCCCTTTCTTCTCGCGTGTCACTTCATTGATAATGCGGTAATACTCGATTGATGATTCCCATGACATTCCACCAATAATTCCAATTGTTTTCATTCTTTAACTCCAAAATTATTCTTCTGATTTCTTGTATCTTCTTCAGGCAAACTTAAATTATGAAAATCACGAATCAATTAATTGGTTAGCCCGGGCCCAAATCATCGAAAACATTTCTTTTGTCAACCGACCGGTTTGGGTATTCTGCCTGCTGGGATGGTACGATGCTAATAGCCAGATGGGGCTTGCATGCCATGTATAGAATTTCCCATGGCCAAATTTTGGCCGGCGATTAATATCAATCTTGTATAGATATTTTATGATATCATACGCGTTGTTATACGCGATTCCCCCCAGAGCAACAATCCCTCTTACATTCCCCAACAAGGATAATTCCCTTAATAAATATCCCTGGCAGTTAATTTGTTCCATGCGTGTGGGTTTATTTGCGGGTGGAGCGCATCTACACACAGCCGTGATAAATACTTTTTTCAGTTGAAGACCATCATTAGCTGATGAGGTTACCGCATTAGTAGCAAATCCTCCCTGGAAAAGTGATGGGAATAGAAAATCTCCAGATGCATCACCAGTGAACATTCTTCCGGTTCTGTTGGAGCCGTGCGCGCCAGGGGCAAGCCCCAGAATTAATATTTGTGCGTTTCGATCACCAAATCCGGGTACTGGCTTTCCCCAATAATCGTCCTCCTTAAAAGCGCGCCTTTTTTCTTGGGCTACTCTCTCCCGCCAATTAACCAACCGAGGGCAAGTACGGCATTCTACTATTTCAGAATTTAATGCATCCCAGAGCTCATTTTTTTTTATCATTTTCAGATAATTAGCATGACATCGCCAAACGAGTAAAAACGGAAATTTTCTCGAATAGCGTATTGATAACAGATCTTTATCTTATCTAATCCAGCAAATGCACTCACTAACATCAGCAAGGTAGATTTCGGTAAATGGAAATTGGTGATCATTGCATTCACAATGGTAAAGTTATATCCCGGATAAATATATAGATCTGTAGGACCGGAAAATGCCAGTAATGAGCCCGCTGATGTTCTAAAACGATGGGCTGTTTCCAATGTGCGTACTGAAGTTGTTCCGACCGCGATGATCCTGCGATTCTCGTCCCGCGCCTTATTAATTTTTTCAATCTCAGAATCCATTATTTGGCACCACTCAGTGTGGATAGCGTGCTCTTCAATATTGCTCTCGGTCACAGGAGCAAATGTATCCAATCCCACATGTAAGATTATTTCCGCGAATATGATGCCATGATCTTTAAGTTCAGACATCAATTCATTCGTAAAATGCAGCCCTGCGGTTGGTGCCGCCGCGGATCCTTCACTTTCCGCATAGATGGTCTGATACCGCTCCTGATCTTCAAGCTTTTTATGAATGTATGGTGGAAGCGGCATCCGACCATTAGTCTTTAGAAACGGTTCTACTTTTTTTGAGAATTTAAGAATTCTTTCTCCCCGAAACAGAACATCGATAATTTCACCTGATAAATCATTTTCAAACAAGATTTCTATCCCCTTATTGATATTCTTTCCTCCAATCAGCACCTCCCAGGAAAGATCATCTAGCTTTTTTAACAGAAGCACTTCAACCTTCCCGCCTGAAATTTTCTTCCCAAATATTCGGGCAGGAATGACTCTCGTCTTGTTAATTACAAGCACATCTCTCGGAATTAAATGATCCCGCAAATTTTTAAAAATATCCTCGGAAATTTCGTTGGTAGCCCGGTCATATTTCAACATCCGAGAATTATGTCGCGGTTCAATCGGCGTTTGCGCTATAAGGGAAGGAGGCAAAAAATAATTAAAGGATTCGGTTTTCACTTTTATTTCAGCAGCGATGGTTGGGATTTATTACTATTAAATGGAAGTTCCAGATGTTGATATGCTTTTTCTGTGGCCATCCTTCCCTGGGCAGTCCGGCTTAAAAATCCAAGCTGCAGCAAGTAAGGTTCAACAACATCCATGATCGTATCGGGTTCTTCGCTAATCGATGCGGCGATTGTACTCAGCCCAACTGGCCCACCACCATATTTTTTTATAATCGTCAGAAGAACCATCCTGTCAATCTCATCTAAACCAAGTTGGTCAATGCTGAGCATACCTAATGCCTCAATCGACGCATTACTGGTAATCTGCCCGTTACTTCTCACCTCTGAAAAATCACGTACACGCCGTAGCAGCCGTAATGCGATTCGTGGTGTTCCCCGGGATCTTTTTGCGATCTCTTCAACCCCTGACTCTTCAAAATCAAGCCCCATAATGCCTGATGCTCGTTTGATGATTTGAATTAGAGACTGTTCATCATAGTAATCAACCCGATGCACTACACCAAATCGCGCACGTAAGGGTGCACTGATAAGAGCTAATCGCGTTGTTGCTCCAATTACCGTAAATCGGGGTAATTTCAATCTGATCGATCGTGCAGAAGGACCCTTTCCGATAACAATATCCAATGCGAAATCTTCTATTGCGGGATAGAGAACTTCTTCCACCACTTTCCCAAGACGGTGGATCTCGTCAATGAAGAGCACATCTCCCCCTTGAAGATTCGTCAGGATCGCTGCCAGATCTCCCTGCCGCTCAATTGCCGGTCCTGCGGTAACCTTAATATTTACATTCATCTCATTGGCAAGCACATGTGCCAATGTGGTTTTACCCAGACCCGGCGGGCCATAAAAGAGAACATGATCCAGCGCTTCGGAGCGTTGTTTTGCGGCTTTTATCAGGATCGAAAGGTTTTCCCTGAGCTGGCTCTGGCCAATCACTTCAGAGAGAAACCTTGGGCGTAAGTTGTTTCCGAAAGAGTCTTCTTTTCGGTTTTCAGGATTGTTTAAACGATTTTCGTGTATTTGCATATTGGTAAATAATTTCTTTTTGATATTATACCTATTGATTGCTATTACCAATATACTTATTTATTTGATAATATCTAAATCAAATAAAAGATTGCGGAGAACCTTATGGAAAATGTAATCATTTCAGAGCATCCACTGGTAAAACATAAACTAACGAAATTAAGAGACATAAAAACGAAGCCTAAAAAATTCAGGGAGTTGATTAAAGAGATCGCCGGATTGTTAACTTACGAAGCAACCAGCGATTTATTAGTTAAGAATATTGAGGTTCAAACACCTCTAGCAAAAGACAAAGGAGTGGAGTTGGTTGAAAAAATCGGGTTAGTACCAATTCTCCGATCCGGATTAGGCATGGTTGAGGGTATTTGGGAATTAATGCCTTCTGCAGAAGTATGGCATATTGGTATTTATCGAGACGAAGAGACTCTAAAACCTGTTGAATATTACAATAAACTCCCTGTCAATCCATCGGTTGGAGTTTGTTTGATTCTTGACCCCATGCTCGCTACTGGTGGATCAGCCTCCGCAACAATAGATGTCCTTAAGCAGTGGGGGGTTGAGCGAATTAAATTTGTTGGAATCATTGCCGCCCCAGAAGGCATACACCATGTTCACAAAAATCATCCTGATATCCCGCTTTATCTGGCAGCAATTGATGAACGCCTGAATGAAATTGGATATATTGTTCCCGGTCTTGGTGACGCAGGCGACCGGCAGTTTGGTACTGGTTAGATAAATAAGGCTGGTTTACCACCAGCCTTTTTATCTTTCCATTTATGCCGCAGATTCAACAATTTTTACAAAATCTTCCGGCTTCAAACTCGCCCCCCCGATAAGTCCACCATCAATATCAGTTTGTGAAAAGAATTCACCCGCGTTGTGCGCCTTTACTGAACCACCGTATAGAATTCGGATCTTCTCCGCGACCTCCTCGCCAAATAAAGATGACAGGCTTTTGCGAACTACATTTTTAATGACATCATTCGCCTGTTCCGGACCGGCGGCTTTTCCTGTACCAATTGCCCAGATCGGTTCATACGCAACAATTAAATTTTCTGCGTTGGCGGAATCAATCCCTTTAAAATCCTTCTTCACCTGATCAGCAACAATAGATTCTGTTTTTCCTCCCTCATATTGTTCAAGTGTTTCTCCCACACAAACAATTGGAAGCAGTTCATGCGCGAATGCTGATTTCACCTTGAAATTAACTCCCTCATCTTTTTCGCTAAAATATCCTCTCCGTTCAGAATGGCCGATAATCACATACTTGCAAAACTCCTTTACCATCAAAGGAGAAACTTCTCCAGTAAACGCGCCTGATTCTTCCCAGTGTAAATTCTGGGCGCCTAAACCGACTTCTGTACCAGCCAGCATGCCTGACACAACCATCAGAGATGTAAACGGGGGGCATAACACACGATCTACTGTTCTAACAGCCTCTAAACCAGGCAGCATATCCGCAACCAGCAGGGTTGCCTGTTCAACTGTTTTGTTCATCTTCCAATTTCCAGCAACTAAAGGTTTTCGCATAATACTCTCCAAAAATAATATTCACCAATTATAACTATAATTAAATTAACCAGACCAAATCTCGTCAGAGTATCATCATTGACGCTATCATGTTTATTAGTTATCATGTATAGTAACTGGGTTGATCGGGTAGCCGCAATTCACTTATTGAATTGAGGAAAGTCCGTACTCCGCAGAGCACGAAACCGGGGAAATCCCGGGATGGGGCAACCTATCGGTCAGGGCCACAGAAATAAACCGCCTGAGAAGGTAAGGGTGAAATGGTGGTGTAAGAGACCACCGGAAACTGCAGTAATGCGTTTGCCAGGTAACCCCTTTCGGGAGCAAGGTCAAGCAGAAACAAATCTTCAAGCTGCTCGCTTGAACAGCAATAAGCTGATTGTTTCAGGTAGACCGCATAGACAGATGGCTATCCAGGTATGTAAATACCGGACAGAATACGGCTTATAGATCAACCCAGCCCTGAGGAGAATTAACATGTCGGTAATTCACAAATTTTCTGAGAACGAGGATCAATTTAAATGGGAGGATGTTGAAGGCATTCCCTTAGATATCGAAGGGATTCAATCTGCCGTGAAACATATCCTGATCGGCGAAAAAGAAGGCGCGCCTAACTCCATCATGAGATATTTCAATCTGGCTCCCGGCGGCCACAGTAAATTAGAAAGGCACCCTCAAGAGCACGAAGCACTGATCATCCAGGGGAAGGGGAAAGTCAGGATTGGAGAAAATGATTTTATTGTCAATCCATTTGATGCGGTGTTCATAGGTGGAAATGAATTACACCAGTTTTCCAATCCGTTTGATCGTTCTTTTGGCTTCATCTGCGTAATCCCTAAGAAATCATAATTACGCCTGCCAGATCAGGAAATATGCACGCTGTGAGTACCTGACTTCGAATCAGTAGGTTGCGCGTTCGAGTCGCGCCGGGGGCGCCTTCCTTGCCCCATTTTTCCCTTATTACCCCCATATCTGGGGGTATTTTCCTTCAAACAGGGATCTCTTATTTCCAGCGGGTGCAACCCGGTGCAACCCGGTGCAACAAGCTCGAAAAGCCACTGATTATTTTTCTACTTTTTGGGGAATGTCTTTCAGGTCAATCGCAATAGGAGTGGTTATTTC
>CAZBCD010000082.1:0-9348 GCA_964490205.1 uncultured Pelolinea sp.
AAAACATTATTAATGCACATTCGGGAGCAAGTCTAGTTGATGGCTCAGGTTGTTCTAAATATGTCTTTTTAGGTATAATGGCTGGACTATTAAAAAAGAGGGTGTGTATTGAAAACCACGATCATTATCCCAACCTATAACGAAGCTAAAAACCTCCCAAAGCTGCTCACCGCGCTTTTTGATCTGCCTTTAGCGGATCTCAACGTATTAATCGTGGATGATAACAGCAGTGACGGCACAGGGCAGATCGCTGATGAATTCGCGCGCGCCCACCCAAACCGCATATCTGTCATGCACCGCGCCGGAAAGCTCGGTCTCGGGAGCGCCTATATCCAGGGGTTCAATGAGCTGCTCAAGGGCGATTCGGATGCCATCTGCCAGATGGACGCGGATTTTTCTCATAACCCACGCAAAGTGCTCGAGCTGGCTGCTGCGCTGGAAACCTGCGATGTTGCTGTTGGTTCCCGCTATGTGCCCGGGGGCAGTTTAGATAAGGACTGGCCCTTCTGGCGCAAATGGCTGTCCGCGTTCGGCAATTTCTACGCCCGCACCATCCTGCGCTTACCCATCCGTGACACGACCGGAGGATTTCGCTTGTGGCGGAGAGAAGCCCTGTCTGCATTGCCGTTGGAGCGGGTGCGTTCAAATGGGTATGTCTTTCAGGTGGAAACAGCATATGTCGCTCATAAACTTGGCCTTCAATTCAAAGAAGTACCCATTCATTTCGCAGAGCGTCGCTGGGGGCAGTCCAAGATGTCCTTTAAAATTCAAATGGAAGCCGCCTTGCGTATATGGACGCTTCCCCACCAGTACCGCGACCTGAAACCGCTTTCTAAGTAACCGTCTCAGATCTAATTTGTCAGCAAATCCTCATACGCGCTCGTCAGCCGCTTCCATTCACCAATGGTGAGCATTTGGGCGCGGCGCTTAGGGTCAATACCCGCATGGGATAGTAGAAGGTCAGCTTTCTCTTTGTTCAGCTCGGGTGCGCCTGCCAGCGCATTATGCAGCATCTTGCGTTTCTGCGTGAAAGCAGCTTTCGCCAGCCGGAAGAAGGAATCAAGCAGCTTGTATGGGATCATGGGTTGGTCATACAAATCCACAGTCAGAACAGCGGAATCCACCTTGGGCACGGGATAAAAAGCCCTGGAAGGAATGCGGACAGTGATCATCGGAGAACCATACACCTGCACGCTCAACGCCAGCAAGCTTAATGCTCCTGCATGCACGCAAATGCGCTGCGCCACTTCCCGCTGGATTGTCAGCACAATTGCACTCGGCTTTGATGTGCATTCAAGCAAATAACGGATCAGCGCCGAAGTAATGTAATAGGGAATATTCGCTGCCACCACATATCCGGAAGAATCCATCAGATCATTTACAGGAAGTTCCAAGATATCCCCCCGCACGATCCGCACATTTGCAAAATCGCGCGTGACTTTCTTTAGAATCGGGATCAACTGCTGGTCTAATTCAACGGCAGTCACATGGCGTGCGGCAGCGGCGAGATAACGGGTGAGGTTGCCGATTCCGGCGCCTATCTCCAGAACATCTATGTTTTTATTTATATGGGCAGCTTCTGTGATCTTCGCCAGATAGGTCTCATCGATCAGAAAATTCTGCCCCAGTCCTTTTTTTGGTTTGATGCCGTAATCACGCATCAGAGAAGGCACAGCCAGCGGCTCAAACATCACGGCAGTTCACCGGTGAAATTCTCCGGAGCTGGCGGCAGGAAATATACCTTTTCCTTCCGGCTCCACGATACATACTGGTCTGTTGGGATGAACACATCGATCCACGGCTTACCAACACACCCCGGGCACACATCCAGCACGGTCCCAACTCCATATCCCGGTACGTAGATGCTGGTACCTTTCAAGATCGAATACCAATCCGGTGAGACTGCGATCGCGCCGTAATACGGCCACACACCGCTGGCAGTTGGGCTGCCTGTATCCAAATAAGATGTAATGTAAACATCCATCGCCAACCAGTAGTCCACAGCGCCCTCTGATGAATCAAAGGTCAGCACAACCACATTACCGCCGTAAGCAATTCGCTGTGCAACCGGCGCTTTAGATACCCATTCCGCCAGAACCAAGCGCGATACCTCTTCCCCATCCTCGTAGCGTACTCTTACTGTGGCAGATTGGGCGCCGTTCTCGCCTGTCTGCAGCACCTGTTCCTCGCCCACATTCATTTGTGGGTCAGACACGCGCTCCTCGGAATAAGGGATGATCGTCTCCTCTGTCAGCACTTCTTCCCGCACACGGACAACGCGGATATTTCTATCCGCCGGGATGGGCTGTTCAGATGCTGGAACCGAGTAGTCCAAGAATTGAAGCGAGATGCCCGCTTCTGCCAGCGCTGCGCCAACAGTCATGGAAGAAACCGGTACTTCGATCTCATCCTCGTCAAGTTGAATTCGCACCGGCTGGCTGCGAAGAAGAGTGACTGTTACTGCCTGATTCAATGGAGTGCTCAGCGGGAGGGAAAGGTCATCGCTCCCTTTCAGGAAGATACCATGTTCCCACAGCGCTTCTCCCAGTGTTTCCGCTCCCGAGTATAGCTGGATGCTTTCATTGGCAGTTTGTACCGTGATCGGAACTGCAGGTTTATATAACAAGTGCTGCCCATTCTTCGCCGGCAGATTAAAATCATACGGAATAGGAATGCCGCCGTACCGCACACTATCATTCGGGAAAACGTGAATTCCAGCTTCCATCAGCCAGTTAGCTGCCAATGGACTTTCAACTATCACAGCCACAGGTTCAACTCCCCCATCCAGCCAAATTTCCGCGCTGATTGGTTGTCGGGAAAGGAAAAAGCTTAGAGCGGTCAACAACATACCAGCCGCGGAGGACCCAGCCGCAAGTTGTTTGCCGAAGCGTTTAATAAGTTCCATTTTGGAAGGATTTTATCAGAAAAAGAAAAACCCCGTAATCGGGGTTTTTATGCCGAGAGACAGAATCGAACTGACGACACCGCGATTTTCAGTCGCGTGCTCTACCAACTGAGCTATCTCGGCGTAAAGCAAAACTATTCTACACGTTTGCCTATACCTTGTCAAGCAGGCCCTAAAATTTGACATCATCCCACCCCAACGCTACAATGAATGCACAATGGGTGAAATTAAGGTGCATCAAGACCACTTCATAATCGGATTAACCGGCAATATTGGCACAGGAAAGAGCCTTGTCCGTAAAATGCTCCAGCATCTGGGTACTTATGGAATTGACGCGGATATTCTTACCCATAAAGCGCTGAAACCAGATAGCCCCGCTTATGAACGAATCATTCACCGCTTTGGCACATCGATCTTAGACACCCGCGGGGCAGTTGACCGCGCAAAACTTGCGCATATCATATTTAGCGATGAAAAAGCGCTTGTTGAACTGGAAAACATCCTGCACCCACTCTTTACAATTGCAGTGGCTAATATGATCCAGCATGCCCGCCTGCCTATCATCATTATCGAAGCGATCAAACTTCTCGAATCTGACCTTGCGGGTTTGTGCGACAGCATCTGGGTGGTAGATGCGCGGGAGCAAGTCATCTTTGATCGGCTTTCATGTACGCGGGGGATGAGCCGCGCGGAAATAAAAGAACGCCTTTCCCATCAATCACCATCTGAAAACAAGAGAAAGCAGGCAGATGTATTGATAGAAAACAGCCAGGAAGTGTATAAGACATGGCAGCAGGTTACAGAAGCATGGGATCAAACGAAAGTGAAAAATCAGATTTTTTCTATTTGTACTAATAGAACATCCGATTTACTCGCATTTTCAAAAGACTTCCTGATCACACCTTCTTCAGATAATATTTCTGCGGTTGAGGAATTTGTATATGAAGAGAACCAACCTGACAAACACATTAAATGGCTGGGGGATAGATCGAATTTTCCTCCTGCCAGCCAAAATCATACGCGGCAAGATTTCAATCAATTAGTATGCCAGTATTTTCTTTTTGCTATCCCGGATTCAGTTAATAATGAGAGCATTACCATTTGGGACCTATCCCAATTCAAGCTAGCTTTGTTGGGACATAACTATGCTAATTCAGATACGACCAGTAATGATTTCAAAAAAGCGGTTACGCTAATCGAACAATTTAGCCATATGCACATGACCCAGCGGATCATATTTCCAATTGAAAACCTTTTAAAGGAAAGGAGGTCTTTCCTAAGGGAGCGCGGCTACAAGAGCGTACCCTCCCGTAATGTAGATATTTCATATTGGAAAAAGGCAGGGTACAATCTATATCAGAAGGAAGTGTGTGATGTATTTGATCTATTTAGCAAGCGCATATGAGCAGCAGGTTTTATGAGTGATTTGTTTTCCGAGATATTATTTCTTGTCCAGCGAGTTAGCTGGCTGACCATTCTTGACATTATATTGGTCAGCGTCATCTTCTATGTGCTCTTAATCATTCTACGCGAAACACAGGGGCGCACATTGATGCGTGGCGTGATCTTCCTGATCATCCTGATCAGCTTGCTTACCGCATTGGTCAATCTTCCGGCTTTTTCCTGGTTAGTCAGCATAACACTTCCTTCACTCTTAATCGCCATTCCTGTTATTTTCCAACCCGAACTACGACGCGGTATAGAGCGCATTGGGCGTGCTGGCTCCAGCACATTCACACTGCGCGGATCAACCGTTAATATGGAAGCGATCAAAGGTATGATCAAGGATGTAGTAAGCGCGGCTTCACGTTTATCAGCTTTCCGGCAGGGTGCTCTGATCATACTCCAGAGAGGAGATGATCTGTACGAATACGAGAACACCGGTGTTAAAATTGGAGCACAGGTCTCTGCCGAGTTGCTGCTGCAGATTTTCTATCCCAACACGCCGCTGCATGACGGAGCGGCTATTATTGTGGTAGATCGGGTTACCGCTGCTGCCTGCATCATGCCCCTGTCAGCCAGCGGTGTGCTAAACGGCTCACCTGAAAGGCAGATGGGGCTTCGCCATAGGGCTGCTTTAGGCATCTCCGAAACAACAGACGCGATCGCTGTTGTCGTTTCCGAAGAAACTGGCGCTATTTCGCTGGCTCACCGCGGGCGGATTCTCCGCCGCATCAGCGCGGATAAATTGGAAAACGTACTCATTGCATTCTATAAACAGCAGGCAGATATCCAGGAACGCACGAATATTATGCATTGGGTTAATAAAATTATTCACTTTCGAGATAAACAGGAATGAAAAAACCACCTCTCTTTGAACGGATTACAAAAAATCTGCCTTCATTGTTTAGTGCAGTAGCCCTGGCTGTCATAGTCTGGGTGCTTGCCGTCACTAACACAGACCCTGTTGAAAAACGAAGCTATGCGCGAGCTGTGCCTATCGAGCTTTTTGGTCTGAACCCTGCGTTTGTTATCACCAGCGAAGTGCCTGAACAGATCACATTATCACTCAGCGCGCCTGTCTCCACCTGGAGATCAGAACTGACCTCCTCTGATGCGGTTCGGGCAATCGCTGACTTGAGCGATCTTACCGCAGGCGTACATTCTGTGCTGGTCAATTTACAAATAGACGCCCAGCCTGTTAAAGTGGAGGACTATTCTCCTGATGTGATTGAAATCGAGATAGAAGAAGTTTATAGTGAATCATTTGAAATTGATCTTGTTCAACCCTCCAGCCCTGCTATCGGATATGAAGTGGGAAATCCCACTCTCAGCAAAGAATCCGCTACAGCAAATGGTCCGGCGTCTCTTGTGGACCGGGTGGCTGGAATCCAGGCGGTGCTGGACATCAGCCAGGCAAAGGAGAATATCGACACAGATCTGGCACTCAAAGCAGTTGACGAAAACGGGCTGACAGTCAGCGGGGTCTCGATCACTCCGGAAGAAGTTAATGTAAGGATGACCATCACCCAACGCGGTGGATACCGCAATGTTTCCGTCAAAGTTGTAACCACTGGCCAGATTAAAAGTGGTTACCGTTTAACTGATATTTCATCTAATCCATTAGTAGTCACAATATTTTCCGCCGATGCTGAGTTAGTCAAATATCTCCCTGGGTTCATTGAGACACAACCATTAGACCTAAGCGGTGCCAGTGAAGATATGGTTGTCTCACTTCCGCTTGATCTTCCATCTGGTACGACCATTGTCGGTGAATCCACCATTAAGGTCTCCGTATCGATCGCCCCCATTCAGGGCAGCATCACTCTGACTAACCTGCCGGTTGAAATTATTGGATTAGATCCAGAACTATCCGCTGTTCTTTCGCCAGATCGCGTGGACATCATTCTTTCCGGACCACTGCCCACTCTTGACGAGCTGATCCCGGGTAATGTCCGCATATTTATTGATCTCACTAATTTCGAAGAGAGTACATATCAGCTGGAACCCTCCGTTGAGATCAATATTCAAAGCGTCCTGGTTCAATCTCTACTTCCTGCAACGATCGAAGTTGAAATAACACCACTGACAGCAGATCCTAACCAATAAAAAATGGAATTGTGATGACCCTGCCCATCGTAGCTATTGTCGGACGCCCAAATGTAGGAAAAAGTACCCTCTTTAATCGTTTTGCGGGGGAGCGGCTTGCTATCGTTGATGATACTCCCGGAACTACTCGTGACCGTCTCTTCGCGGAAACCGAATGGAATGGACTCCGATTTCATCTCATTGACACCGGGGGCATTGACCCAACCAGCGGCGGAGGGAAGACCCCGCTCAGTATATCTTCTGCAGAATATATACAGGAAATCCGTGCCCAGGCGTTAGTTGCCGTTCAGGAAGCAGACGCTATCCTTTTCCTTGTGGATGCAATAGACGGCCTAACATCCGCGGATCGGGAAGTCACCGATCTACTGCGCAGCCGACAGAAAAAACAGGACGGACTTTCAGTTCCGCCGATTTTGCTCGTTGTTAATAAAGCCGATAATGCGGAACTGCGCGCGAACGCATTTGATTTTTTCCAGCTTGGGCTGGGGGAACCGCATGCCATTTCCGCAATTCACGGAACAGGAACCGGCGATCTATTGGATGATCTTGTCAAATTGCTTCCATTACTTGAAGAGAATGAGGAAGATGAATCTATCAAGATCGCGATAGTGGGGAAACCAAATGTTGGAAAATCCAGTCTAATAAATAAGCTTGCGGGGGAAGAACGCGCCATTGTCAGCCCGATCGCCGGCACAACGCGAGATGCGCTGGATACACATATCATCTTCCAGGGTGCTGAGATCACACTTATTGACACTGCCGGTATCAGAAAGCGTGGAAAAATCGACCGCGGCGTTGAAAAATATAGCGTCATCCGAAGTTTGCGGGCAATCGAACGCAGCGAAGTTGCTCTCCTGATGATTGATGCCACCGAACCTATTTCTGCTCAGGATACCCATATAGCCGGGTTCATACTTGATGCCTGGAAAAGCGCGGTTGTGCTGGTTAATAAATGGGATGCCGTAGAAAAAGATACCTTTACAATGGAAGAATTCCGAAAACGCATTCAGTATTCTCTGAATTTTATGGATTTTGTGCCTATTCTTTTCATTTCCGCCCTAACTGGCCAGCGTGTTTCTACTGTGCTTCCAGAGGCGCTGCGTGCACAGGGAGAGCGCCTTGTTAAATTAAAAACCAGTGTCCTGAATCGAATCTTGCTGCGGGCGCAGGACCGACATGCACCCTCTTCCAAAACCGGCAGGATTCTACGCATCTATTACGGCACACAGGTTCGCAGTGATCCCCCAACTTTCATGTTGTTTGTTAACGATCCGAAATTAGCCCATTTTACCTATTTACGCTATATTGAGAATCAACTGCGTAAGGAGTATCCATTCACAGGTACTCCCATCCGCCTTGTACTCAAACCCAGGGGACGATAGGTGTATAATCGCATAAAAATATAAAGCTAGGGAGTTCTATTTTGCCAGATCAACCCGAAAAACCACCGACGAATTCATGGAAATCAAAGTTAAAACCAGTGATGGAAACGATCCATATGATCGCGATGGCACTGGTGCTGTATTTCCTCATCGACAGCGTAGTAGCCCGAGTGCGTGTCCAGAAGGTCAGTATGGAACCAACCCTGGTGCCCGGAGAAGTACTGCTTGTTAATAAACTCGCCTATAAATTCGACGAGATCGAACACGGCGACATCATCACATTCCATTACCCGGTGGAACCAGATCTGGATTACGTAAAGAGAGTCGTTGGCAAACCGGGGGATGAGGTCATTGTCCACAATGGTAGTGTTAGGGTCAATAACCAGGTATTACATGAACCATATATTTCTGCCGCCCCTGAATATGAGGGTGTATGGGATGTACCAGAAGACGCTCTATTCGTCCTCGGTGATAACCGCAACCCATCCGCCGACTCTCACGTTTGGGGATTTGTACCCCTGGAGAATGTAATCGGTAAAGCATTCGCAGTGTATTGGCCGCTGAACAAGATCCGCGGGCTTTCCACACCGGATGTGTTTGCTTCGGGTCAATAGAAGAAATTATTGTTTGCGCGTCAAACGCACAAAGTACTTATACCTGTCTCCTCGATAAAGAATTCGGACGAATTCGATCGCTTTTCGGTCCTGCGACCAAAGTGTCCTCTCGTTCAGCAGCAGCGGGCTGCCTTCTTTGATATTTAATAGTTCAGCCTCTTCATGTGTGGCAAGGGTTACTTCTAAAGTTTCATCCGCTTCAGTTGGATAGATACCAAGTTTCTCCTGCAGAATCACATAGATCGATCCCTTATCTTCGATTTCTTCTCGAGTGATGGTATTCGCGCTATCTATTGCTAAATATGAATCCTGCAACCCCATAGGTTCTTCATCTCCATAGCGCAGGCGCTTGATTCGCAGTACCTTTTTTTCGTTATCAGAGATTTCCAACTGTTGCCTGGTCTTACTGTCTGGTATGACATATCCAAATTCTAAAATTCTCTGGCCGGGTTTTAATCCACGGTGGCGCATATCTTCTGAGAAACTCGTTAATTCCAGCATACCCTTCTGCAATTTTGGCGGTGAGACAAAAGTGCCTTTTCCATGTACACGATATAAGTACCCCTGCCTGCTTAAAAGATCGATCGCCTGGCGTATCGTCGGTCGGCTGAGGTTATAGCGCTGCTCCAGCTGGCGTTCGGATGGTATCGTGTCATGAGGTTGAAAATCTCCATTCTCGATTTGCTGCCGGAGAATATTCGCCAATTGGTAGTATTTCGGTATTACATTAGTAGGATCAATCATACTTGACACACCCTTTAAATTGTGCTATTATTCCAGTCATAAAGATGTTATGTGGTCTTTACCAGTCATGATACCTTCGACATAATGATCTATGAAGAAAAGGTTTAGGTTCTATATGGATTATATATCTGAAACTGAAATTCGCAATATCGTA
>CAZBCD010000083.1:0-9139 GCA_964490205.1 uncultured Pelolinea sp.
CCGCAGCTTACCTCTCTAACACTTGCAAAGTTGCACTTACTAGTTGAATTCAAGACTTATTTTGCGAAATAATCTGGATTTTATTAAAGAGCAGGTTATATACTAAATATAATGCAAGATAAATTAAATCCCTTAAAGTCAAAGCTCGCGTTTCAGATGAATTTGTTGCAGAAAATGGGCCTGATCATCATCTCAGCGGCAGGTTTATGCTTTCAGATCAACTTGACGCGCTTGTATTCAGTCTCGCATTTCTACCACTTTGCTTTTATGGTCGTGAGCATTGCGATGTTGGGATTTGGCGCGAGCGGAACATTTCTGGCTGTGTTCAGGAATGGAAATGATAAACCGCTCGGCAGAAGATTGGCATGGTTGGCGACTGGGACTGGAGTGAGTATGCTGGGGTCATACCTGCTGATCAATTTGATGCCATTTGATTCGTTCAGCATGGCGGTGGACCGTAAGCAGATCTTGATTTTAATGCTGCATTACGCAGCTTTGGCTTTGCCCTTCTTTTTCAGTGGGATGATCGTCAGCCTTTTGCTGTCCAGGCAGACGGGTTCGGGCAGACGCGTGTACGCGTTTAACCTGCTGGGCTCCGCGCTTGGCTGCTTGGCTGCGGTGCTGGCGCCAAACTTTTTGGGCGGGGAGGGAACAGCAGCTTTGTGCAGCGCGTTGGCGGGGTTGGCCGCCCTAACTTTCATGTTTGGGAGCCAAAGCGGTCCGAAAAGAAAAAGTATTCATAATGCTGTGGGAATTGTGACGATTTTTTCAATCATTGTTTTCTCAATGATGGACATAGGGCTTCGGATCGGAGGGAATGGTGGATTAGAAATAATGGAACTTGATCTTTCTCCCTATAAAGGCATTTCTTACGCGCTGCAGAATCCTGAAGCGGAGGTCATCTCCAGCAAATGGAATGCCATTTCCAGGGTAGACGTGGTGCACAGCCCAAGCCTGCATTCCATTCCGGGATTGAGCTACCGATATCTGGAACCGCTGCCGCCAATCAGGGGATTATATATCGATGGGGATAACCTGAGCGCGCTCATGCACGCAGAATCCGATATCGATTTTGCCGGGTGTCTTCCTGCTGCAATCGCATTCTATCTGCGGCCCGAAGCGCGAGCATTGATTTTAGGGTCGAGAGGCGGTATGGATGTGCTGTCAGCGCTGGCATTAGATGCTCGTCAGGTTACGGCTGTGGAGGTAAATATACTGTTGATCGAAGCGGCGGCGGATATATACAACCTGCCGGATGTGGAATTGGCTGTTTCGAGCGGGCGCAGCTTTCTGCGGAGCACGAATAATCGTTATGATGTCATCCAACTCTCTCTAACAAACAGCTATCATCCGGTGAACTCTGGAGCGTACAGCTTGGGGGAAGATTACAGATACACTCTTGAATCCTTCAGCGATATGCTGGACTGCATGGAACCAAATGGATTGTTGGTAATCACCCGATGGCTGCAGGAGCAGCCGAGTGAATGGCTGCGAACCTTCACGCTGGCGGTTTCAACACTGGAGGCGCGCGGCGAAGATCCGCAAAAGCAAATTGTAGCGCTGCGGGGCTATAACACCGGTACCCTGCTTGTGAAGAACGGGCCTTTTAATTCTAAGGAACTTTCGCAGATTCGCGCTTTTTTAGATGAGAAAGCATTCGATCTGGTGTTTGCGCCGGATATTCAGGTTGAGGAGATAAACCGCAGCAATATTCTGCCTGAAGAAGTTTATTACCAAACTTTTTCTGCTGTAATCGAAAATAAACAGCGGGATGCTTTTTATAAGGAGTATGTGTATGATGTGCGACCGCCAGTGGATGACCACCCCTTTTTCGGGCATTATTTCAAATGGTCTCAAATAGGCAGGATCTGGCGATCACTGGGGACAACCTGGCAGCCATTTGGCGGGGCGGGCTTTCTGGTCATCCTGGCGATATTTGTGTTAGCAGTCATCCTGGCGAGCGTTATGATTATCCTGCCTGCTGTAGTGAAAAAAGGAACAAAGAATCCACCCGAAAAAGAAAACCTCAGAATATTAATCTATTTCGGTATGATCGGATTGGCTTTTCTGCTGGTTGAAATGCCAATGATCCAGCAGTTTATCCTGTATTTAGATCATCCAACCTACGCAATGGCAGTTGTGCTGTTTTCTTTGCTGTTATTTTCGGGGTTTGGCAGCCGGTGGGGAAGCAAAATACTGCCGATCTGCTCTGCTCTATTGATCCTGCTGGTTTTTCTAACCGGATGGTTGTGTCTGCTACCAGTGCTTCTGCGTGAAACGCTGGGATTACCTTTGGCTGCGCGGATCGGCGTAAGTATCATTTCTGTTGCACCGATTGGATTCCTAATGGGTATTCCCTTCCCCGCTGGATTGGAATGGATGCGGGAATCCCTCCCCCGCGATGAGAAAAATCACGCAGAGGGAATGGTGGCATGGCTATGGGCAGTCAATGGATCCACCTCTGTGATCGCGTCAATCCTCTCCTCCCTGCTGTCGCTTAGCTTTGGATTCAATCGAACTTTTGCCGTGGGAATGATCTGCTATCTGGGCGCATGGATCATGGTGTCTGATCTTGGGCGTCGCTTTGAGCTCCTTCACCGGTGAAGGGCACAAAACTAACACCGCCCAAGTTGTAACCGACCAATTCATTGTCTTGTCTAAGGAATTTCCACAGTGTCTGGTACCAGCCGGGAGGTCCAATTGGGATGACCAAACGTCCATTATCAGCTAACTGCTTCAACAAAGGGGCGGGAAGATGGTCCGGGGCTGCAGTAACGATAATGGCATCGAATGGAGCATACTCTTCCCATCCATAATAACCATCCGCTTGTTTTGCAGTTACATTGGAATATCCAAGCGACCGTAGAAGGTTGGAGGCGTTTTCTGCCAACTCTGGTACGATCTCAATCGTGTAGACATCCACGAAGCCCAGTTCTGCCAAGATAGCTGCTTGATAGCCGGAGCCAGTGCCGATCTCGAGCACTTTTTGTCCGGGTTCTAATTCCAGGATTTCTGTCATGTGAGCGACCAGAGAGGGCTGCGAGATAGTTTGTCCGTAACCGATTGGCAGGGGATGGTCTTCGTAAGCCATATCGAGATACTCTATTGGAACAAACTGGTGGCGGGGGACAGCAGAGAAAGCGCGGATGACATCTTCATCTTGCAAATTCTGGGCGGTGATCGCGTGTTCGACGAGCTGCTGGTGAGCATGGGTGAACTGCTCATCATCCAGATTCGCATCGGGTTGAGCGGTAGAGATGGGAAGTGAAGCGGGTGTTGGGGGCGGCTGTGTTTGCACTGCGCAGCATGAAAGGAGCAGAGCGGTGAAGATACAAGTAAGGATTTTCGTAAACAATTTCAGATTCATTCTATAACAGCGGAGATCAGTAGATCCCCTCAAGGAGCAGCATTCTTACAGGACGATATATTTAGTATATCGGATGGGAAGAACATTTTCAATAGCGTGGATGTTCGTAATTACTGGTAGTTAAAAGGGAGATCACGTTCAAAGAAAGAATAAACAAGCGCTATGGAGGATGCCACAGTGGGCTCCGTGTTCCTTGAAATAAAACTTGTATTCCTTTCATCACGAGCAAAGCGGTGCTATCTCCTGCGTATATGTCATTCACTTTCATATCTGTACCCAAATTTTCCCGCGATCCCTCTTTTTAAGTTATTGTATACAAACAGAAAAGTAAAGGACAACGAATCCAAAAAATTAAGACATATGTGATTTAATAAAACCTGATATATTACTCAAAATGATTTATCAGATTTTGCTGTTTTTTTACACCGTACAATTGCATGGCTTTGTTATCTTGGAGGAAATACAATGAAGTTCCATATTATTATTGATCATCCTTGGAGCGGCAGTTTCAATTACGCAATTATGCATTCCTTTATTGAAGGTATTAAGGAAAATCGAAATGATTTTGATATCCTTGATTTAAACAAAGAAAATTTTAATCCGATAATTTCTGCAGAAGAACTTGCAGGATATTCTCAAGGTATGAGTTTCGATCCAAAGATTAAGGAGTATCAAGAACACCTCATTAAATGTGATTACCTTGTAATGATTTTCCCTGTTTGGTGGATGGTAATGCCAGCCAGATTAAAGGGGTGGATGGATAAAGTTTTGCTGCCGGGATTTGCTTTTACGACAGATCAACAACCAGAACCGTTATTGAATCATATTACTGGCGCAACAATATTGACAACAACAGCTGTTCCAGATGATTTTCATCGAAAAGAATTTAATAATGCATTGGAATGGGTTCTTTGTAAGGGAACTCTTAATTTTGTCGGGATAAAAGAAATTAAGTGGTTAAATTTTGGCGAAACCGGTTTTACAAACCAGGCAAAACACAAAGAATGGCTTGAATTTGTAAGAGAATACGGCAGGAAACTTGGCTAAGAATTTATCTGTCTTATAGGATATAAGCTAAGAACCATTTTTATTGGCTGCAATAGCATCCTGATGAAAGCAAACTGATGGGTGCTGAAGAGCAGATATTTTTATTTGAATTGTAAAGAAAAACCTGTATAATGAAAACATACTCAATCTGAACTTCGAAGCGGGCGTTTTAATTAATTGCTGTTGAAATTTTGAGAAACAATGAAACCACTATCATGGTGGTTTTTGTTTAATTGCAGCCAAGGAGGAGGTGTTAATAGGGAGAATTTTTACGAAAGAGTAAACAAAGATTTCAAATCAATGAAAAGCGAAAAAAAGGAGCGGTAAAAATGAAAAAGTTTCTATGTTGGATGATGATATTTCTATTCAGTCTTACGTTTATAAGCGCATGCGGTCCATCTGAGGAGGCGATTGCGACGATGACTGCTTCGGTTTGGACGCCAACACCGGAACCTACCTTGACGCCTACACCACTGCCTTTTGACTTGGAAGTAATACTTGAGGGCGAAGGCGGAGAGAACGTTTTCTATGGTGCGTATGTAGCTGCAACTGAGCATGAAGAAGTGATGGCAGATGAAACCGGTGTGGCAGTGCTGATGAACCTGCCGGGGCCGGAAGTGGAGGTGAGCGTCACCGCCCAGGGTTATGTAGCATACACAGAAACCGTCACGCTTGAACGTGGAAAGAATGACATTCTCACTGACCGCTGACCCGCTGCAGGTGAACCCAGCCAGTGCCTGCCAGGAAGGACAGGAAGTGCTGTATATTGAAGATTTTGAAGATGGATTTGCGCAAGATTGGGACGGCATTTCACGACCACGGTATGAATTCGAGGAAATAGAAACTCGTGGTACAGTACTTACTTTTTCGGAGGAAAACACAGAGGGAACCGGTACTCCTATTGAGCCGGGGAAAGAGTTTGGGAATATTGTCTGGAAATGGGATACGTTCAATGATAATGATATCTTTATTCATTTCCACGAAAAAGGTGATAAGAAATATTTGATCCGTTTTCAGCCGGGTGGTGAAGGTGTTCAGATTATGCACCAAGAAGGAGAGGTACATCATGCGACCGCTTACCGGGGATATAATAATTTTGAGTGGATCAGCGTGGCGGTGGTGTTCTATGGCAACGCACTGGAATTCTATGTCAATGATGAGTTGTATGTCGCGCTGGATGATCCGGATCCGATTCCAACTGGCGGAATAATGATGCATTTCACCCAACCAGGATCTGCCATATCGCTCGATAATATGGTGATTTGCGGATTGTCTGAACCTTATATACCGCCTGTCTCCGAAGAAAATGTAGATTGAGAATAAATATTATTAATAATATTAGGCATAGGAAACATTAGCTATTAGTTTAGACATACCTGGATACAGAATTATTAATCAAGACCTCCATAATCCTATGGGGGTCTTTTTGTATTTACTAAATTCAATTGAAAACCCCAATTATTGGCGTAAAAAATCCGACTTGCTATAATATGATTAGAACATTTCTTTAAAAGAATTATTGGTTTTACTTAAATAGAGGTGGAATATGGCAAAAACCAAAGAAAGTGAAACTAAGAAAAACCCTCGGTTAAAAAAGATATTTTATGAGAAGGAATTAACGCGCCTGCAAATTGAACTGGTCAAACTCCATGAATGGGTGCGCGAGAAGGGGTTGAAAATCGTCGTCATTTTTGAAGGCCGTGACGCGGCTGGAAAAGGCGGGATGATTAAGCGTATAAACGAGAAACTGAATCCGCGCATCTGCCGGGTTGCCGCCCTCCCCACACCTACTGAACGGGAGCGCACGCAGTGGTATTTTCAACGTTATGCTGCCCACCTGCCGGCTTCCGGGGAAATGGTCTTGTTTGACCGCAGCTGGTACAATCGTGCCGGTGTGGAGCGGGTGATGGGTTTCTGCACAGAGGAAGAAGTTGAAGAGTTCTTCCGGTCCTGCCCGGAATTCGAGAATATGCTCAAGCGTTCAGGGATCATTCTGATCAAATACTGGTTTTCAGTTAGTAATGAGGAACAGGAACGGCGTTTTAAAGCGCGCATTGATACACCAACTAAACGATGGAAATTGAGCGAAATGGATCTTGAGTCACGCAGGAGATGGGTAGAATATTCCAAAGCAAAGGATGACATGTTCAAGTATACGGATACCAAACTATCACCCTGGTATGTAGTCAATTCAGATGATAAGCGCCGGGCACATCTGAACTGCATCACCCATTTATTGTCGCTGATACCATATGAAGACTTAACACCGCCCGAAATTAAACTTCCTCCACGCCAGAGTGATACCGGTTATGTGCGGCCGCCCATCAAGGACCAGACATTTATCCCGGAAATATATAAGCCGAAATGATCTTTCATATTCTGCAAAAGGCAATTAATAAAATCCTCAAATGGAAAGTGTCTGATGTTGGCTTTCAACCGGGAATTCCAATCCGGACAAAATCAACTTTCTTCAGGCTCAAGCCCGGGGCTTGATCCCCGAGGGTTTGAGGATCACCTGTTCGCATGTTTGCACACACGATAAATGATTATTCTCTGCATCCAACGTGAGAGATGCCTGAGGATTCTTTACTTAATAAATTCGCAGGGGTTTGACCTGCACCCAAATCAGCGTAATAAATTTACTCGACTACGGCGATCTCCTTACTCGACTCCCATAATCCGTGGATGTTGCAATATGCCAGGGCATGCAATGTGCCGGGCTTATTGATCTTCAACGATGTGGTTACAGATGGGTGCGTGTAGGCGGGACCATTGTTCGGACCAGCTCCCGATTCGCCGTGGGCGTTGAACTCAATGCGGCTCACGTCGCAGGTGAACTTGCTGCCCTGTGGGTGGAAGAAAAGGCTGATCCAGCGAATGTGGTGTTCAGTAGTATTGGGGTGGTTAATCTCCTTCCCCAGGCTAACCTTTACATTTAAGATTTCATCTATTTTTACCTGGTCTGGGCATTCAATGACCGGGACATGTTTCTCCTTTTTCCAGTCTGCCTCTTGAATTCTGGCACCGATTTTCATTTGACTAACTCCTTTCCATCATTAAATGGATGTCTTCAGCGATTGCCTGAAGATCTTCCTCATGCTCGATCTCGTCGGTGAGAATCGAGAGGACAATATCATGCGTCACCGGATCGATATCTTTAGTGAAGTCTACCAATTTGCGATAGACATCAATGGCGCACTGTTCACCTTTGATGTTCTGGTCCAGTACCACCTCCACGTAAGGATCCTTTGGAGGTTCGTACCCGCAGTTGGTCATCTTGTACCAGTCTTCGGGGTTGAGAAGCGGCGTACCGCCAAGCTGAATAAGCCGGTTTGAGACCAACTCTGCGTGTCCAAGTTCTTCAGTTGCATGCTGTAAGAGCTCAGCAACAGTCGCATCCCTCATAGGACCTTTGACAACCTTGGCACCTACCCAATACTGGTAGTACGCCAGCCATTCATCTGCGAGGGCTTTGTTGAGCATTTCAACCAATTTATTTACGTCTTTGCCTACAATTTCTATTCCTTTTGTTCCCATTTTTTTATCTCCATTCAATGATTGTTAAGATTTATCGGACACAGATTTTATTTCAGCACCCTTGGTATTCCATATGTATCTTACACGATATTTTCTATACTACCACATCAAAGAACCGTTGTATCAACATCCAGCGGAGATGTTCGCCGGCATAGTCAGGAAAAAAGTGATTGGGAATAAAAATGGGCGGGATAATAACCTTCCTCTGTGGTGTGAGGGAAAGGGAAATGTTCTTTAAAGTGGGATGCCGCCACGCCGCGCATCGCGAACGAAGTGATTTGATCTCGATATACCCTAAATAAATGATATATATGATATAATAGATAAATATAATAATAAAGAATGGAGTAAACAATGGCAACTGCAACATTTAAAGCAGTATCTCGAAAGGGAAAAGGTGGGTTGCTTGTAGAAAATGAGTCGCGTGGTTTTAAGATCATCATGGACGAACCTGAAAATTTAGGCGGCACTGATAAGGGTATGAATCCGGTTGAAGGTTTACTGGTCTCGTTAGGCTCATGCCTGGTGATCGTTGGGGCAGCTTTCGCGAAAGGGCAGGGAATTGATCTACAGGACTTATGGGTCGAAACGGAAGGTGATCTGGATCCTGATGGCTTTATGCTCGGAAAAGAGGGTGTTCGCCCCGGATTTGATGATGTGCGATTTACTATTCATATTAAATCAAGTTCATCAGAAGACAAACTGCGTGCGTTCCAGAAATTCATGGAGAGCCGCTGCCCGGTCAGCGACACCTTGGGTAACGGCACTCGTGTGACCGCAAACAAACTGGTCATTGAGCGGTAAGTAGAAAACTTGTGGGCTGCCGGAAAATAATTACAGAGCAGCCCATTCTTGCATTATTTGCAGGTATTTAGTTTCCCAAGTGGGGTGTAGGCAAGGCTTTATTACGTTATCGAAAGTATAAAAAGAAAAATTGTAACAACCACCAAAACCCCACAATATTTCTTTCAAAATGAATACAAGTGGGTTGATTATCACGATTTCATATTATTGTATAATGGTTTAATAATCAAAGATTGCATGATTTGTGGAAGTTCGTGAGAACTACAGATAAATAGCGTGATTAACATTGGAAACCGCCAGTTTTTTATTGGCGGTTTTGTGTTTATATAAGGAGCTGGATTCAAGTCTCAAGTGCAACCGTGATTATTTAAGAATACCACAGGA
>CAZBCD010000084.1:0-9131 GCA_964490205.1 uncultured Pelolinea sp.
AATTTGATTAGATTCTGTATAGGGAGGATACCTCTTTTATTCTTTATACTAGTAGTCATCAGAAGACATAACTAGAATGCCCTTCATATGCAGGGCGAAACTGACAGTCACAGCCATGCTGTTTTCCAGTGTCTCCATTTTATGCTCGAATCGGGCAGTCATATTGCGCAGCTCTCCTGCGCGTATTCGTTAGATATTCGGATCATGCACCATATCAAGCTTGTGTTGGATGCGGCTGCGCTTGGTTTCGAATAATTGTGTCAGCGCGGTTTTTCTAGCGCTGATGAACATCGCATTCTCTTTGCGGAACGCGAATTCCCACTGATCGGGCAGCATGGTCATCTGGTGGCGCACGCATGGGTGGGAGAAGAGTTGTGGAAAATGCACCTGGATAAGAACAATGAAAAGAAATATATGTACAAATATATAATAAGGTATTGACAATACCTTCAATAATCGTATAATTAATACGTACAAAGAAAATAATCATACATACTAAGAGGAGGTCAGATTTGATCGAGACCGGATCTTCAACACCGTTATATCAGCAATTCAAAGATCAAGTTTTTTCAGAGATAACGAATGGTGTCTGGCAGGAAGGCGATCGGCTTCCGACGGAAAAAGATTTTCAAGAGAAATACAATCTCAGCCGCGCGACTATCCGACACGCCATGAACGATCTAGAGAGAGACGGCTTCATCGAGCGCCACCCAGGTAAAGGAACCATCGTTTGCCATAAACGCATTAAGCCGGAGATCATGAAGCTCGCCAGTTTTTCTGATGACATGAAAGCAAGGGGGATGAAGACGCAATCGAAAACAATCGAAATGAAATTGGTTGAACCACCGCAGCAGGTGCAGGAAGGGTATGGCATCCAGACGGATGAGAAGGTGTGGTTTGTTAGGCGGTTGCGGATGGCAAATGGAAAATCGATGGCTCTCCAGGATCTCTATATTCCTCCTGACTTGCAGATCTCAGCGCGCGATCTCCAGCATATGCAGTCTTACTATCAATTAATCAAAGAAAATCACGATCTTTCTCCGGCTTACGCGACGGAAGTGTTATCCGCAAAATCAGCCGATAAAGAGGATGCGGAATTAATGGATATTGATCAAGGCGATCCGTTGATCTTTATCTGGCGGGTCACATACGCACAAGACGAAAGTGTATTGGAGGTTGTCAAAATAAAATACATCGCGGGACGATATAAATATCATATCCAGCTCTATGTTTGAATATTCCAAATCCAGAAAATTGGAATCAGCAGGTTTCCATCTATGAGCATTTGTCGTTTGAGGACATAAGAAAATATATCTACTTGATTTGAAAGGAGGTGGCAATAGGAAAATTTTTAAATGATCAACTTCTTATCAAAAAATATACTTGAATCCAAGATACTAAAGGAGAAACGAAAATGAAAAAAATACTATTAGTCGGAACGCTGATTCTCGCACTGCTTTTGGGTGCATGTGCACCAGCAGCTCCTGCGGAAGAACCGGTAGCAGTTGAAGAAGAAGCGCCAGTTGAAGAAGAAACACCTGCAGAAGAGGAAGCGCCAGCAGAAGAAGCGCCTGCGGTGATGGCCGAAGATATCAAGATCGGCTATATTGTGAAAACGCTTGGAAATACGTTCTGGCAGACCTATGAGGCAGGCGCAAAGGCAGCCGCTGAGGACCTTGGCGTTCAAATTGACGTCCGTGACGTCCCAACCGAAGGCGACATCAAAGGCCAACTTGATGTAGCCATGGCGATGGTGAATCAGGATTATGATGCGATCGTTGCTGCATCCATCACCAACACGAACCTGATCCCGGCCATTGCGGAAGCAAATGCGAAAGATATCCCCTGGATCGTCGTTAGTGAAGATCAGGACCAGGACGTTCTAGACCAGAATAATGCCTACGTGACCGCGAAATGTCGCCTGAGCTTCTACGAAGAAGGCGTCATTATAGGTGAATATATTGCCGAGCAGTTGAATGGTGAAGGCCAGGTTGGTATTGTTGAAGGTATGGCTGGAACCTCTGCGACGCGTGATCGCAATCAGGGTGTTGCGGATGTGTTCGCGGACTACCCCGGTCTCGAAATTGTCGCCTCCCAGCCGGGAGACTGGCAGAGAGAATTGGCAAGAGATGTTGCCGGCGCGATGCTGCAGGCAAATCCAGAGATCGATGCCATCATTGCCAACAACGACACAATGGCGCTTGGCGCTGCTGTTGCTGTTGAGCAAGCCGGTAAAAAAGGTGAGATCCTTGTCACAGGTGATGACGGCACCCCCGAGGCCTACGAAGCGATCATGAACGGTGATCTGGCTGCGACGGTTGACGGTGTGGCATGGCAGATTGCTTACTATTCTGTCCACGCTGCGGTAAAAGCTGTGGTCGAGGGCGCGAAGACCCTGCCCAGCTATGATCTCAAACCGAACCTGGTGACGATTGATACTGTCGAAGAAGTGATGAAGACCATGCCGAAACCACCAGCGAATATGTTTGAAGTCAATGAAAACATCTACGTACCGATCGCGGGGATCATAGAATAAAGGTAACTAGTAGAAAGATGTAATAAGGAAGAATGGTTGCCTAAGAAATTGACTATCTTGCGATAGAAATAAGGGTAACCATTCTTTAGAAAACTTTTGTGGCTGCCTGAGAAGATCATTTCTCAGGCAGGTCACACAGCAATTATAATTGTTTCAGTTTTGTCATATTAGATACAACAGAAAATTATTATCGGCATTGTCCAAATGAGAGGTGTGATAACTTGAATCCCGTTCTAAAGATGGAAAACATTGTAAAAGACTTCCCTGGTGTCCGGGCGGTCAATAATGTCTCCATTGAACTGCGTGAGGGTGAGATCCATGCGATCCTGGGTCATAACGGGGCGGGGAAGACAACCTTGGTGAAGATTCTCTCCGGTGCGTATAAAAAAGATAGCGGAAAAATATACCTGGATGACTGCCGGGTGGATTTCGTCAGTCCTGCTGAAGCGATTCGAGGTGGTATCCACATGGTTTACCAGGAACTGGACCTCATTCCATACCTGAGCGGCGCGGAAAACATCTATTTGGGCCAAGGCCGCTTTCACAACCGGGTTGGGTTGATTGATCATAAGAAAAAATTGAAAGCGGCGCAGGACCTCATCAGCCGTTTTGATGTGGATATTGACCTCACAAATCCTGTGGGAGAACTGAGCGTTTCCAAGCAGCAGATCATCTCTATCGCCAAGGCCATCAGTAGCAAAGCGAAGATCATCATTTTTGATGAACCAACCTCCGCTTTAAATGAATTGGAAACAAATAAATTGTTTGATGTCATGCGGCGTTTGATAAAAGAAAAAGTGACCCTCATATTGATCACGCACCGGTTATCCGAAGTGTTTCTCATTGCCGATCGCGTAACTGTCATGCGGGACGGCAAACATGTTTTCACCAGAGATATCGCGGACGTGACCAAAGAAAAGATTATCGACAACATGGCTGATAATAGCGCGAAGTTTAATAATCTCAGATCGAACAATCTGGATCAGGCAGAGATCATTCTGAAATGCCAGAATATCAGTGATGGAAAAACTTTTACAGACATCAGTTTTGACCTGCATAAAGGAGAGGTTTTAGGCCTGACTGGGTTGATCGGGTGTGGTGCACTTGAAGTTGCACGCGCTATCTACGGGGCGACAAGAAGAATTAATGGTACTGTCACGGTGAATGGAGAAAAAGTTAATCCGGCGGATACGAACGACGGAACCAATAAAGGCATGGCATTCATCTCCGATGACAGGAAGCGGGATGGGTTGATATTGGTCGAATCCGTCAAGAACAACATCACCATTGCAACCTTGGGTTTATTAACCAGGATGGGGTTTATCGATCGCAACCATGAAAAAGAAAATGCGGAAAAAATGGTCGATAAGCTGAGCATCCGCGTCTCTGACCTGGGTCAAAGTGCGCAAACCTTGAGTGGGGGCAACCAGCAGAAAGTCGTACTCTCAAAATGGCTCCTCCTTAATTCACAAACACTCATTCTGTGTGAACCCACGCGCGGTATTGACGCCTCAACCAAAGCGGAGATTCACAACATGATCCGTGAATTTGCAGCGAATGGAAAGAGCATCCTGGTCGTTTCTTCTGAGATCGACGAGATACTTGAGACCTGCGACCGAGTGCTTGTTTTTTATGAGGGTAGCATATTTGGCGAATTGGACTATAAGGCATTTGACAGGGAAAAAATAATGAACTGGATGTACGGAGTGAAATAGATGAAATCACCGCAAATGGAAAAAACAAAAGAGGATCTGAGCAGAAGCACTGGTCTTCAAATGCGAGCCAGGAAAATATTGGGTACTAAGAATATCGGCTTGCTGCTATTTTTATTGTTGATGTGGCTGGTGATGTCCCGCCTTTCCCCGTTTTTTTTCACGAAAAGCAATCTTTTCTTAATTTTAGACCAGGCGGCAACTGTCGCGATCGCGGGTGTGGGAATGACTTTTGTGATCATTTCAGGTGGTGTCGATCTTTCGGTAGGGGGTATCGCTGCCCTGGCCGGTATGATCACGGGTATCAGTGTTATGAAACTAGAGTTTGGTTTTATCCCGACGGTGGTGCTCGCGCTCTCTGTGGGATTGGTGATCGGTTTGGTGAATGGTTTTCTTATCAGCCGCTTCAAGTTACAGCCCATGATCTGCACACTCGGCACATTGAGTGTGGCGCGCGGATTAACCCTCATTTCAACTTCTGGAAGGCCGATCTTTGTGCTCGATCCCATGCTCAACTATCTGGGAAACGGCAAGGTTTTCGGTTTCCCGTTGCCGGTCATTATCGCTATAGTTGTCTTTCTCATCGGGCACATCGTGCTCACATATACGGAGTTTGGCCGCTATGTCTTCGCGATTGGCGGGAATGAGGAAGCGACCAGGTTGTCCGGCATCCAGGTCGATAAATATAAAGTGTATATTTACATGATATCCGGGTTCTGCGCGGCGCTGGTTGGGCTTATCCTTGTGGGACTGCTCGGAGCGAGTGAGCCGACCGTTGGCCAGGGTTTGGAGCTCGATTCGATCGCGGTCACTGCCATCGGTGGTACCAATCTGATGGGCGGCGTGGGCGGGCTGGTTGGCACGATGATCGGTTCGGTCTTAATTGGAACGATCAAGAATTCACTCACCATTATGAACATCGTATCGTATTACCAGCAGGTTATCATCGGCATCGTAATCATTTTTGCTGTTCTCCTGGAATATTTCCGCGGGAAAAAATGAATTTTGAAAAAGCATATTATTTTAAATATCTTAATAAGGAGATTGTATGAAAAAGAAAGATTTGAAACTCGGTTTTATTGGGGCTGGCGTGCACGCCAAAGCGAATATTTATTCCACACTGCAGTATTTGGGAGTCCCAATACAGGCAGTTTCCACTCGTCATATAGAGATTGCGGAGAAGATTGCGTGTGAGTACAATGCGGACGCCGCGTATGGCAATTATGAAAAAATGCTCGAGAAGGAAGAACTCGATGCGGTTTTTGTGGTCACTGACAAAGATTCACAGGCGGATATCACCAAAACCTGCCTGAATGCTGGCGCGAATGTGTTTGTGGAAAAACCGCTGGGCATGAATGAAACGGAAGCCGCTGAAGTGGCAGAATTATCCGCAAAGGTAGGCAAACAGGTCATGGTCGGGTTCATGAAACGTTTTGCGCCGTCGTATATGATGATGAAGGAAGTCATGAATAACGCGGACCGTTTTGGTAAAAAGATGTCTTTCCGTGGGATGTTCGCCATCACCTCAGGCCGCCCCGGTTGGGATAATGAGGTGTTTCTGAAAGTTGGCGCGATCCACTATGTCGATCTTATGCGGTTTCTCTTCGGTGAAGCACAGGAAATAAAAGGTTTCTCAAACAGTGATGATGTCCTCGTGGACCAAGTTTTTTCGATGAAGTTTGACAATGGTATGGTTGGCAGTATGTTTTTCGGGGGACTACCGGCCTGGACGCGCCACTGGGAGGAAGTAACGGTGAGCGGCATTAATGGTTTCGTAAAAGTTAACAACATGGTCAATGTGGAATACCACTTTGTGGACTCGGATGTCAAAGCGGATTGGAAAAATCTGTCATTGGAAGATAGAGTTTTCACGCCGAAGAACACATCCAGCTCAGGCGGTTGGCGCGACCTCTTCCAGAATGGCTACGTGGGTGAGGTTGGGCACTTCCTGGACTGCCTCATCTCTGGGAAGGAACCTGTCACGTCAGCGTTTGACAACGTCAAGACGATGAAATTCTGCGATTCCATACTGGCAGCTTTAAGGTAGATGGCCTTGTTTGAGATCGGTGTATTTGGTAGCATCGCCTGGGATAATATTTTCCAGGCCAGCCACGTTCCGGTGATTGGGGAGCGGGTGTTCGGAAACCGGCTGGGAAAATTTATCGGCGGAATGGCCGCCAATCAGGCCATTGAAGCTGCCCGCTATACTGAAAACGTGCGCCTGATTGGAAAAGTGGGGGACGATGAGGAAGGACGAACGATCATCCGGGATTTCAATCAGCGCGGCGTTGATACTTCTCTTGTCCAGGTTGGAAGGGACAATTTCACCGGACAATCATTCATGTACCTGGTCGGTGAGGATTACTTCAGCATCGTTACCCAGGGCGCGAATTTGGAAAACAAACCCGGAGAGATCCGCGAAACAGTCAACTGCATGCATACCGGTATTATCCTGGTTTCCCTTGAAATAAATCCGGATGCGGCTCTGCAGGCGATAGAAAGCGCGAAAGAGAAAGGAATTGAAACCTTCCTGATCCCGTCGCCGGCGGAGAACTGTACACCTGATATGCTAGCGCTAGCGGACGCACTCATTCTCAACCAGCGGGAAGCAGCAATTGTTTTGGATTTAAAGGTTGAAAACCTTGCTGATGCGGCTGTAAAACTCGCCAGTTTCAATGGCAAAAAGAACAGGATACTGCTGACAATGGGCAGTCAGGGTGCGGTGCTTTTGGACGGGGAAGATATTTTCACCGCGCGAGCGTTGAAGATAGACGCGGTCGACCCCATTGGTGCCGGTGATGCTTTCACGGGTGCCTATGCGGGCTGTCTGGCGCAGGGGTTTCCTCCCCAAAAAGCGCTATCCATCGGATGTATTGCCGGAGCGCTGGCGGCATCCAAACCAGGACCGCAGTCCTCATCGCATACACTACAGGATGTTTTGGACTTATACAATACTCACTATAAAAATAAAGGAGCATAATAAAATGAAAATTGGATGCATATCATGGTCTTATAGGAATGAGTTTGCAGATGGGAAATATGATTTCCCAAAGTGGTTTAAGCACTGCGCGCGTGATGCGAAACTGGAAGGTGTGGAACTCTGGAATAATCACTTTGAATCACTTGAAAATGAGTATATTGATAACCTCCTGGCCGTCAGTAAACGCGAAGGGGTGCCAATCTACTCGGTTGCGACAAAATGCAAATTTGGTGACTTCTCTGAAGAAAATATTGAAAGCGCAAAATCCGCCTTACGGGACTGGCTGGCTGCGACGGACAGGTTGGGAGTCCACACGCTGCGTGTCTCCCTTGCGGGTGATGACGAGCGCGCCCCCGACCACCAGAAGATAATTTTCGAAAGTCTGACGGATGTGATAGGTGAAAATAAATTTCCCCATATTGTGGTTGGAATTGAGAACAAAGAACCAAGCGCGGTGCAGTCTATTGAGGATGTCGAATTAGTGGACAAAGTTTCCAATGGCAGACTGAAACTGATTCTCGACAATGGCAGCATCATCGATAAATCGACAGTGTACGGATTTATGGAGAAGACCCTGCCCTATTCTGCTCTGGTGCACGCGAAATTCTTTGATATCGACAGCAGTGGTGCAGATCAGGTACTCGATTACGACCGCATTATCCCGATCATTAAGAAAAGTGGGTATGATGGATTTATTTCAATCGAATATGACAGCGAAGAGCCAGCTTCAAGGGATGTGCCACTTATTGTGGAATATCTAAAGAAAAAAGTTTAAGGGTGTAAATATGGGAAACGAACAGATTTATAAAGCCTGCAATACGTTACAGGAGATCTTTAATATTGAAAAACCGATCATCGCGACGCTGCATCTCATGTCTCTGCCTGGGTCTCCGCATTACAGGGGGCAGGACTTGGATGAGCTACTGGTGTATACGATGGATGAGGTGAAAATACTGGTTGACGCTGGAATTGACGGATTCATCATCGAGAACCATGGCGATGTCCCGTTCATCAAGCCCGATGATTTTGGCTTCGAAACGGTTGCGGCGATGACATATATTGCCAGTGAAGTGAAAAAGGTCGCCCAAAAGAATAATATCGTGATTGGTATCAACTGCCTGGCAAATGCGGCCAAACCGGCGCTGGCCATCGGGAAAGCAGTCGATGCGAAATTTGTTCGGATCAACCAGTTTGTCAATGCCTATGTCGCCAACGAAGGGTTTGTCGAAGGCAAAGCCGGCGAGGTGCTCAGGTACAGGCATGAAATTGGCGCCGATGGCATCGCGATTTTCGCGGATGTGCACGTCAAACACGGTAGCCATAGCATTGTGGCCGACCGCAGTATCAGCGAGCAGGCCAAAGATGTATTGTTTTTTTGTGGAGACGTCCTCATTTGCACCGGAAACCGGACGGGTGATCCCCCGGAAGATAAAGAAATTCGGGCGATTAAAGTTTCTCCGCTAACGCAGGTGCTCATCGGCAGTGGGACGACGGGGGAAAATGTCAGCCATCTCCTCTCCATAGCGGATGGAACCATCATTGCCAGCTATTTTAAGAAGAACGGCATCTGGCAGGAGAAAGTCGAGAAAGAGCGCGTAATGCGCTTCATGGAGCGGGTGCGCGAATTGCGAAAAAAGCTGGGCAGTTGAACGTATGACATGCGCTGGATACTTTGCCCGGTAAATATATTTTTTTGAAGATCTATTGATCATTCGTCAGGTTTCTCCTGACGGATTTCCTTTTCTACCGTTTACCTTAAATAATGTGAAATCTTAATCATTTTACAAGAAAAATTTGAATCTTTTCTGAAAAAAGATAATCAAGTCGCCTTTCCTGTTTAATGTTCTTAGTGATACTATGAAAGCGTCCCTGCCAAATTGCTAAACTTGAAGTAACCATTCAA
>CAZBCD010000085.1:0-9108 GCA_964490205.1 uncultured Pelolinea sp.
CCTGTGGTATTCTTAAATAATCACTGTTGCACTTGATACTTGAATCCAAGACCAGTGTTTATTTTTACTTTCCGATTTATCCTGATAGTGCATGATTGTACAGCATACGCTTCATCAGTCAGGAGATAAGACAGGATGATTTTCCACGGGGTGGATAAATGCTGAACGTATGGGGCAACCGAAGCGCTGTATAAAGCATGACGCAGGTTTATCACGAATCCGGTTGCTATCATCATGATCGCGGGCGCACCCAGATTGACCAATTGAACAAGCATGAATTGAGAAGAGCCGGCAAATATAACCGAAGACATTGCCTGTGCGTCCCACACAGCCAATCCAGCGCTGACTGCCAGAGTACCATAGATCATGCCGAAAGGAGCCACACCCAGGAGGATCGGCAATTCACCTTTTATGCCCAGCAGGAATTCCTGCATTGGAGATGTTCTATCGGCTGCTTTATCCATGAAGGCGTAATTATAACGGGATAAAAATTAATGCAATATATTTCTTTTTAAATTATGAGCGTTTGTGAAAGATAGCCTATAAGAAATTAATTCGTCTGCCAATAAAAAAAGAACCACATCAGTGAACCCATTTTCTTAGGTAAGTTTGTAGTTGTTTCCTCACGGCGGTTTCGAACCTGTTTGCTCCATCGTATTTTTCCGGTGTTCAATAATGATCCGCTCCAGTTTTTTCCCTATTGCAGAGCCTACATGCTGGATGCTTTCCAGCCCTTTCAAGCCCATCTGTTTATACACAAGCCCGATATCCTGCGTAAGGTCTTCCACTGACCAGGCGGCTTTTCTGAATGCCCACATTTTATAATCTGGACTGCGGTCTAATTCCATTGTATACAATTCATTCACAAGGTATTCAACTGCCATCTTGTTTAATGCGCGCTTTTCATCAGTAAAAATTGGGCGCGGCATGCGGTCTCGAATTCCATATTTTTTACATATCTCACGAACTAACAGCGCGGTTTTAATCCACGTATTCCCGCCAGGGCCGTAACTTCGAGGGGGATACAAGCGCAGATATAAATCATGAAGACCTGTATCATGTTCCTTTAAGTAGGTTAGGAAATAAGTTTTTTGCTGGTCTGCCATCGTCAAAGGGGCAGCTAAAACAAACTGTGCGCCGTGGTCGGCGCACTGCTTAATCACCTGGCTAATATTTTCTCGTGTGTCGCACAATCCGGGGAGGATTGGCATGAAGCAAACGCCAGTTTGAATGCCTTTCGAAGCGATTTTTTCCATGGCGTTGAAGCGAAGTTTAGGGCTGGGCGCCAATCGTTCCAATGCGCTGATCCTGTCCGAATGCGGCGACTGCGCTGTGTGGATGATACTGAACAGGACTGACACATGTGTTCTTGTATTGATCTCTTGAAGCAGATCAAGATCACGCAGCACCAGCGGTGACCGTTCTAAGATAAACACAGGAAAATCCAACTCGAGGCACACTTCCAGCATCTTGCGGGAAATCTTGAATTTCTTTTCCGCCGGTTGGTAATCTCCTACCGCAACCATGTCTTTTGATACTTTATTTAATGCTTTCCTGAGGAGTATGGGAGCGTTTTCTTTGACCTTGATCATATACGGAAAATCATTGATCTCTTCATAGGGAGCATATTTCTTTTCCCGGCAGTAGCAGAATTCACACCCGTGCTGGCATCCGATGTAGGGATACGCTGTATAACGCGTCCAAAACCAGTGATCGGGGCGCTTGTGCTTATTGAGGATTGTACGTGTCTTATATGGTATGAACTCAGTTTTTCTGGGCATAATTTTTACGCGAAAAACGTCTGCTTCATCTCATCCGGCAGGTAGGTGAGCGCTTTTCTTTTGACAATTACCAGCGGTCGGCGCTTTTCTATGACCAAAGAATTTATCAACCACTTATAGGCGACCAGGGGGTAATAGCGCCCAATTGTCTTTAATCCCCATCCAGCCC
Source organism: uncultured Pelolinea sp. (assembly GCA_964490205.1). Classification (GTDB taxonomy): domain Bacteria; phylum Chloroflexota; class Anaerolineae; order Anaerolineales; family Anaerolineaceae; genus Pelolinea. The sequence continues at coordinate 1,951 of CAZBCD010000085.1, forward strand.
CCTTCGCAGCCCGTATATCTTTTTCTTCGAATAAAGGACTGATAAAGTCAAGAAGGATTCTTGCATTATTGTGATGGGGTTCACCTCCCTTTGTTCGCTTAGCCCAGAAATGGACAGCAACACCTACTGCCCGTCGGATCCAGGGATTGGAATCACTGCGCCAGGAAGATAACAGGTTCAGGGTTTGATCGAAATTGGGAAGGAGGGCAGGGCCGGGAACCCGTTCTCCAAAAATGTCGCATGCGTACCAAACATCTGCTTGTATGATGTATTCTCTGCATTTGGTAAGAATATCTCGGGCGTTTGTCCCTGAAAGAGAATGAAGTGCAGATGCAATCACAACCCACCCACCTTGTGAACTGGCTTCAGCAATCATATCCAGGAAGGAATCAAGATGTGACCGCGGGCAGTTTGTTAGTGCTCCTCCTACCAGATCAAGCAAGCGGAATGGGTTCCTGTCATTCAGGTAAGCGGAAATGATCTTATACGCAGAGGTGATATTCCCCCTGTTTATTTCTTCGGCAATTTCATCCCCGAATCTTCTGGCTTCCTTCGCTCCACTAAAGATCATATGTTTATTATAGATATGAATTAATAAAAGCTGTAACGAACGTGGTTACAGCATTTATGTGGAAAAGAAAAAAAGTTAGGCCTTTTGCTTTACCTCTTTACGCAGGTTCACGATTGCTATTCCTGAGAAAATCAATAAAGCGCCCAGCAGTGATTGCCAGTAAAGTTGTTCTTTAAGAAAGACCACACCCAGAGTTAATGCAACCAGAGGGGGAATATAAGTTATCATCGACACGCGTGTCGGGCCAATATTATGTAGAAGATCAAAATAAAAAATGTAAGCGACACAGGAACCTAATAACCCAAGCCATAAAAATGCCACCCAGGTAATCGGAAACTGAGGAAGGGTGATTGGTTTTTCCGTGAATAAGGCGGTCATCCAAATGATGGCTGAACCGAAGGACATTTGAAGAAATGCCAGCATTTGTGCTGGCAGTCCCTGCGTTTTTTTACGAGCGAATATGGTTGCGGATGCATAAGAAAGAGTAGCCAGGAGCATCGCAGTTATTCCAAGCAGGCTGTTGCTCCATTTACCCTGGATGCTGGGAGCAATAAGAATTACTACACCAATGAAACCAATCACGAGCCCCCCAAGTTTCGGCAGTGTAATTCGGTCATCTTTAACAAAGATGGGTGATAGGAGAATAGTGAACAGCGGCATGGTTCCATTAAGGATCGCGGATGTACCGGAATCGAGGAATTGCCCTGCTGATGAGACCATGATCCATGGAAACGCTATGTTGAATAAACCCAAGATAAAAAAATCGAGTAATCGCTTCTTGAGGGTGTTCCAACTGATATGCGTTTGTTTGTTCAGAGCAACAATTAAACCCAATCCAAGTGCGCCAAGCAGTGAGCGGGAACCAGCCAGCACGATTGGGCTAACGTCTCTAACAGCGATCCTGATCCATAAAAAGGAAGTGCCCCAGATCAATCCAGCCAGCCAGAATAAAACCCAGTCTTTATTTTTCAATTTTTTTCCTCTCTTCATCCAAAGGGTACGCGCGTGTAAAAGTGACCATCAGGCGGGTACCATAAACGATCATTATGCCCCCGGTTAGAAAGAAGGGAAAATAGATCGGTAAGAAGAAACAGCTGATCAATCCTGCGACGAGCGCGACTGCCCCATAAACATTATATCTTTTCAAAGGGATCAGCATTCCGGTGATAAAACACGCTGCTGCCAGGATGATACCGGCAAAAAGATTCTTGGAATTCCCGGAAAAAGGCAGGATAAAAGTGTTTTGCAGATCTAAGGGATCGCCCAAGATAAAGATCCCTAACAACATCATGACGATGACCATACCGGCGGCAGGGTAAAAAGTCCACCGCTTGACCTGCCCCTCATCTCCGCCAAGCGATTCATATCCTAACCGCGGGATGGTGGTCTTGTTCTTTAGAGAAGAAAGAAGAATAATAGGAATCCATGTAAAAAGAGAGGTGGTTTCTTTATTGTTGAGGATATCAAATCCAAAATTTACCAACACTGCTCCGCTTATTATGTCGATAATGCCATCCTGATGAAAAAGCTGCAATGCTTTTGCTTTGGTTGAGACAACCTTATTCTTTTTTGCCATAAGTTCTCCTTAAGGGGAATAATTTGAAAGGTCTATTATAACTAGAAAAATACCCTGTTCAGGAAATTACCTCTCCAGCAATATATTTCCAGTAAAATGAAAGTTGTTTTAATCAGATTAAATTAAAAGAGTGTAATATGTGCACAGATCGGGTTTCATTAAATAAGAAAGCGTTGTTTGGGATCGGTATCGGGGTTCTGCTCCTGGGAACCGGGCCAATGTTTGTTAAATTTGTAAAGGCGAACGGCACTCTGGTGGCTTTTTACCGGCTGTTGTTCGCAAGTATGATGCTGGCGCTGCCAGTACTTATAGGCAGCGAAAACCAGATACCAATCATAAAAAAAGATAAATCGGTTTTATGGGTATTATTGGGGGGATTTTCATTCGCGATTAATATTGGCTTATGGTGTTCTGCATTAAATTACACACCTGCTTCAATTGTCACACTGCTCGATAATACAGCACCGATTTGGGTAGGATTATTCAGCTGGCTGGTGCTTGGGAAGAAGCATAACCAATTTTATTGGTGGGGGCTGAGTATGACCATAGCCGGCTCAATTTTACTGGTTGGGAGCAGCCCCGTTTCTTTCAGTAGCCAGCAATTTCTTGGAAATATGCTCAGCCTTGCATCAGGGGTCTCCTACGCGGCATATATCCTGATCACACAACAAGCGCGCAGGATGGTTCCGAGCTTAAAGTACTCATGGCTGGTTTCGTCAACTGGAGCACTATTCTTATTTGTTTTTGGGTTAGCAACAGGAGCACTGAAACAAACACTTTCCCTTCAAGGATATCTGTTAATCTTATTAATGTCTTTTAGCTCCCAGGTTTTAGGGTGGTACTTAGTCAATGACGCGCTGGGAAAATTACCCGCGACTGCTGCTTCAGTTGCATTGGTGGGGCAGCCGTTGGTTGCGACTGTTTTAGGTGTTTTTATTTTACGGGAGATCCCAACATTCCTTCAGATCATTGGGGGAATTGCATGTCTGCTTGGGATTATCGTTGTTCAATACTCTTTTAAAAAAACAGTGAACTGAAAAAACTGCCGTCAAATAAAAAATGAACCCTGGCTGGTTTTTTAGAATACGCATATCTTGACGATGATGCTGTTTTATGCCATACTGCTCCACAATATTCACATGAATTCTGGTTCTAATTGTTGGAAGAGATAATCACCACATACCAGCCCATAATTTTGATTTGTTAATTATGTTTGCAACAAGAAATGCATAAATCAGCTTGATCATAAAGATGGAAAGGTATTTTTTAAAAAAGATACCACAGCTTTTTTTATGTTAGGAAAAAACACCACACAACGCAAGGTTTGTTTAAGAAAGGTTATTGCCGTATTATGGGTGATGATAAGCGCTGCTGCCTGTATTTCACCTGTGCAAAATGCTGTTCTACCAACACCTGTTCATAGTATCCAGGAATATACACCGACAACGACTTCGACCACTGCACCTTCAGCAACACCTACTGCTACGATCAATCCGTTGGTCACCCTTACCCCAACCCCCGATCCATTTATGGATCTTTATCTGGAATCCTTGAAGCTCCGAAGTTACGGAGGAGGGGTTCTTCAGGATAAGGGAAATCTAAACGGCGCAGATGGATTTTCACGAAAATTATTTAAATACCGCAGTGAAGGATTAGATTTATACGGTTTTATCAATATCCCTGATGGGGATGGTCCTTTTCCAATAATAATTTTACTGCACGGGTATGTGGATCGAGAAGGATATAACACGATAGGTTATTCCGCGAGGTATGCGGATGCACTGGTGAAAGAGAATTATATTGCCATACACCCGAATTTACGGGGTTATGCACCTTCACGGAATGGCGAGAATATTTTGGGGATTGGGGATACAGTCGATATTTTAAACCTTACCGCACTCGTGCGACAGCAGTCCGGATCAGCAGGTCTGCTTGAAAAAGCAGATGGCGACCGCATCGGATTGTGGGGGCATTCTATGGGCGGAGGTATCGTAATGCGGGTGCTTATTGTTGACCGGGAAATTAATGCTGGATTGCTTTATGCGGCAATCCATTCAAACGAGGAATTTAATCTATCATACTTTGAAAAAGATGGGCGCGGAAATGAAAAGGTGATCGCTCCCGCAAGCGCTCTGGCAGAAATATCCCCTTCAAATTATCTGAGTGAGATAACCTCTCCAATCAGTATCCATCACGGCGGTCTTGATGATGTTGTACCCATAGAATGGTCGCTAGACTTATGTGAGACGCTTACTGATATGGGAAAAGAAGTGCTGTGCAGGGAATATCCTGATCAACCCCATACTTTTCAGAACAGTGGAGATGCTAATTTCATAAACAACATGATCGCCTTTTTTAATGAGCATGTTAAATAATTTAATTTTGCTCTACAGAGCTTTTGCAACAGGTTGAAAAAATTATATAATCAAAACTGAAAAGGAGATTTATCATGGGAAAGAAAGGTAAACATAAGAAGTGCAAGGAAGAAAAGAAAGAAAAGAAAAACAAAAAGAAAAAGAAAAATAATAAGAAAAACAAGAAGAAAAAGAAATAGTTCTGATTGGGATTTGGAGGAGGAATGGCAGAAAAAAAGTATAACGAAAAAGATGAAAAGCAGTTTGATGAAAAAGACGAAAAAGAACTGCTGAAGCATGATGAAAAAGTTAGTCAGCAGGATACACTCAGTTCCATTGTGTGGGCAGCCATTCTGATCTGGACGGGTATCGCTTTCCTCAGTGTGAACATGGGATGGTTTGATGCAATTCTGGGCAGCAGTTTCTTTGCGCGGATAATGCCTGAGAACATGGCAGTCTTTGAGCCCGGTGTATGGAGCATTATCATGTTCGGCGCCGGTGTAATTTTACTTGCGGAGGTGGCTGCCCGTTTATTAATCCCCGCTTTTCACCGCCATATTGCCGGGTCACTGATCATCGCGGCAGTTTTCATCGGAGTTGGTTTGGGGAATTTCTTCGGCTGGGATCTTATCTGGCCATTTATCCTAATTGCTGTAGGTGTTAGCATTCTGCTGGGCGGGATTGCTCGCCGGCATTCATAAAGCTTCACTTTTCCTGATAAGAACCCAGTGATTCACTGGGTTCTTTTCATACGAAACCATTTAACTTGACTTGCGTACATCAAGATGAATAAGGGATTATTTAATATTATTTGGAGGATCAAATGTCTGAAGATAAAAATTATGAAGAAAAAGATGAAAAAGAAATGATGAAGCATGATGAAAAAGTTGAAGAAAATGATGCGTTAAGTTCCGTTGTGTGGGCATTTATTTTAATGTGGACGGGGTTCGTTTTCCTGGCAGCCAATATGGGTTGGTTTGCTATGTATGGATTTGATGTGGACACAAACTGGGTATTCCATTCATTCACCGACTGGCAAAGTTTCGGAGTGTGGAATCTCGTTGCCCTGGGTGCAGGCGGGATCATTCTGGTTGAATCCTTTGTCAGACTGCTGGTGCCGAAGTACCGCCGGCATGTAAGCGGTTCGTTGATTGGCGCTGCTGTTTTTATCGGAATTGGATTAGGCGGGTGGTACAACTGGAATTTTTTATGGCCGCTGATACTGATCGCAGTAGGAATTATTGTGCTCATCACCGGGTTCAAACGGAAGCGATAGGAGAAATTAATAGAAATATCCGGCAAAACCGGATGTTTCATATTTATAATCTTCCTAAATTGAATGTGGAAAATTCATACCAGACGTATTTTAAAGGAGTTAGCCAATCTTTTCTGCCGATTGTCCGAAAGTAAGGAGGAGAGAAAGCAAGGATAAGATCACCGATCTCATAACGGGCAAGAACTGGCGTGGATATGATCAGGCTGCCCAGTTCTCCTGGTTTCATCAGATATAAAGGTTTGATCTCTTTCCCGATCCTGACCTCGAAGAAGAATAGATCATAATTTGGTGACCATGCTCTTTTCTCATCCAACTGCTGGCCGAACATTCCCTCCGTTGCCCCATAAATTTCCCTAATTACTGCATTTCCATATAGCGCAAGGAGGGGATCTGCCAATCGTGTATTAATACCCGGTACAATGCCCAGGGTCATGATGACAACATTCCACAGATCTTTTGGATACTTTTTATGTTTACGGTGGAGATAACGCCCAAATTGCAGAGCCGTTGGCGCTACTCCACCAACAAGGGTAACGTTCTTGTTCAGGCATTTTTGATAAGCGAGATCGAAACGTGCTTCCCAATCGCTCATTGTTTTTCCGCCGCCAAGCGCGTCGATCTCGTCCTGTCCGGGAACAGAATGGACGGGTGTTTGAGTGGAAACATATTTTGTGTAAATCCCAGAGCTGTATCCGTAATCGATCCGTTTTTTTCCCGCAGAGATGGAACCTACCTTTGACGGAAAATCTAAATTAAGATTGACGCCAGTAAAAATATCAAACCGTTTTGACTGAAGTGCGTAATTGATAACTGCCCGTCCGGCTGCAACGCGAATACGCATATCAGTAGGAGTCATCGGGATAAATTTGTTAACTCCTTTAGTAGTTCCTCTTGTGATCGCCCATCCGATTGGCTCTTCGTTTAAAAGCAGGGAAGTTTCCCCTTCCATCACACGCTGAATGAGCGGTTTATATTCTTCATAGGATCTTACCGGGAACGACTTTCGATAATCATCATACGTACTGATTGTTTCACTGTGGTGGTCCTTCCCGTATTTGGATTGCTGGTAAATCTGGATGAGCCGTTCCAAAGTATTTTCCTGAGAGGTTTTTGGATTTTTCAGTGATTGGTACCATGGGGCAACCATCTCTTGCATTTTTTGTATACCGGCTTGCATATCCTTTTGATCCATGAAGATCCTCCTGAAAAATGGGAATAACTACAATAATATCTATTGTTTGATAAAAATCTAAAAGAAGCTTATCAGAAAGAGGGAATTGAGAGGGGTTAGGAATATAGCCTAGTGCGTTTATCGTAGGTTAATAACCGGTCAATAAAAGCAGATTGGTTAGCCTGATGATTAGGTTGTTCACGCATGACG
>CAZBCD010000086.1:0-8954 GCA_964490205.1 uncultured Pelolinea sp.
GCTTACCTCTCTAACACTTGCAAAGTTGCACTTACTAGTTGAATTCAAGTTTTATATCAAGGTTGTTTTTTAAAGATATCTGAGTTCTGAACATATTGCTAGCAATCACATTTCATAACCGTGTAACAATTCCTACACAAAGGTTTTTGCAGTGGCTAAGACCGCGAGGAGCAAATCATGCAAATTTTGGTCAGGTTGTTTTTCACTAATATAATCAATTGCAGACTGATCAAGAAATCCATAAAAGTCATATTTAGAGGAAAAGTCTATTCTCTCTGAGAAAATTTCTTTTAATTCGTAGAAAAGCCAACTCAACTCCTTAGCGTGTTTAGTAATTACTGCCCGTCTTCTTGGTTCAGATTTTTGTAAGCTAATAACAAATGGTTGGTTTCCTACCCATTCTTTTAACTCATCGGTCATTTCCTTATCGATGATCACATCAGCTCCGCCCCAATTATCCACATCCTTAGCTATTGTTAAGATATCGTCATTCTGAATCTGGTTTTCCAAACCATTCAATTTCCTATTTATATTATTGCTCATGGTATCCCTCCCAAAGATATATCGAGTCGTTCAAACAATTCTCTAAACCAATTAATAAAGATAATAACACTATATCAAGCCTTACCATATAGATATTAATCGCTTAAATTAATTTCCGGATATAGCTGGCATCCCCCTTCGCTTATTTTGGTTGTGGTATGTTCAAAACAACTAAAGGTGCGCAAGTTATCCCGAAACCTCTCAAACAACTCTGAATTTTTCCATACATCAAGAAGGTTTTTATCAATCAATTGCACACCGTCAGTTGGTTCAACCATGAAAGAACATGGATATGCTTTCATTTCCTCAGAAATGAACATTGAAAATCTTGCTCCTTCTCAGGAATCAAAGAAATTTCTGGAGACCCGCGTATACTGCATCAGACCGGAAGCAGAACAACTATCAAACCCAATCTTGAAATATGGAACACCTTGTTCAACTAAACTAAAAAACTCTTCCATTCGATCTGATCTAGACAACAACATTTTCTTATTAACTTTCGGCCCAATGGGTTTGTAATTCAGGAAAATGAGCGCATTGATGCCCTTCAACCATTCAGGCGCTGAATCTCTTTTTTTAGTAAACTGTTTTAAAAATCCTAAAAAAGAGAAATTCGCTTTGGACCAATATCCACTGCGATAGCCAATGCGTCAAAACTCTGTTTCATCAATCGATTTTTAACAGCTCCATAGTCTGGGTCCTCCCATAGATTCTGAAATTCTCCAGGATCGTTTTCCAGGTCAAACAACTCTCCTAAATCGTGACCGTGGTAGACAACAAGTTTATATTGATTATCTCGAATCATCGTTCCGTAGGATCCTTCCAAATCAGCTTTACCAGAAGGCTTCAATGCTCGATAATATTCACTACGAACAAACTCACGATGCTGGTGTGGATTCTTGATTCCCGTCAAAATGGGTAATAATGAACACCCTTGCATTCGTTCAGGTTTAGGTAATCCACAAATATCCAATAATGTTGGAGTAATATCAATGAGTTCTACCAATGCATCACTCACCAGTGCTCGTGGAAAAAATCCCGGCCATGAGAAAATTAATGGGACTCGCACAAGACCTTCATAAAATCGGCACCCTTTTAGTAATAAACCATGGTCTCCTAAAGATTCGCCATGGTCACTAGTATAAATAATGATTGTGTTTTCGCGTTGGCCAGTTCTTTCGAGTGCAGCCAATATCCGACCCACATTTTCATCAATTAACTCAATCATGGCATAGTACGCTGCTTTGATATCCTTAATATTTAATTCTTCAGGGTTTTTCGCCACAGACTCAAAATCAATACCAGCCAATTTGGCCTGAGCTTCCAAATCACTTGGTTGAAAAAGTGGTCCCTGCAAACTTTCCGGGTCATACCGATCTAAATATTCTTGGGGTGGATTAAATGGAGGATGGGGATCAAACATATTAACGCTCATAAGCCAAGGTTGATCCACCGACGATTCAATAAAATCGATGACTTTGTCTGCACACCATGTAGTTTGGTGGAGATTTGGGTGTATGTTTTCAGGATGCTTCCCTAATTCACCCAAATCTTCCCCTTTTGATTTGAGCCAATCGGCATAGTCATGCCCTTGCGGCCAGATATTCCCTGGGCTATTACTCCAATGAAATATCTTGTAGCCATCATCGGGCCGAGGTTCTACCCGCGTTTGTGTACCTGAAAGATGCAGCTTTCCCACCAAACCACATTTATATCCATCATCAGCGAGAACTTTGGTCACAAGCGGGGCATTATTTGCCCAATAATCGTTGCCATTCATACAGGCATGTACACTGCTGGGATACATCCCGGTCAGGAAACTGCCGCGGCTAGGTGTGCAAATTGGAGACTGTACATAAGCATGAGAAAAAGCTACACCCTCTTCCACCAGGCGGTCTATATTCGGTGTGTTTATATATGGATTTCCTAACGCGCCGATAGTATCATAACGCTGTTGATCAGGGCAAATCCATAGTATATTTGGTTTTGCCTTTGTAGGGATTTTATTTAGTTCCACTTTATCATTGTCCTTTTTTGAATATAAGTTTGTGCAACCTCACAGCAGCAAGAAACGATGTTTGTATCAATGCAAATTTCGCGGATCTCTCCAGGACTCACCGGTATTATGAACCGGTAGTTTTTTCACATTCAAACCACTTTTTATTTCATCTTCATAAGAAGAATAAAAATGATCCATTTTTTGTGATAATTCTTGAATGATCTTTTGATATTCGATGTGATTATACAAATTTATATTCTCTTCAGGGTTAGAGATTAAATCAAATAACTCACAAGGTCCATCTGGGTAACGTTTAACCAGTTTGTATTTATAATTTCGGATCATACGGACATCCCCATATTCGCAACATTGAAAATCTCGCCATGCAGTTTGCGGTGCGTCATCAACCAATGTGTGACAATAACTCCTACCTGGGTAGTTCCTTTTTTCTACATCCTCTTTATCTAATTCAATGTTTGCTAAATCAAGAATTGTCTGAAATAAATCCGTGTGATCCACAAATTCAGATCTTCGGCGCAGAAATGCTACACATCCGGGATAGGAAATAAAGACCGGCACACGAACAGTTTCTTCCACCATATTTAACGGCAGAGTGCCGTTTCCTTTTCCCCAAATTCCATGATGCCCACAATTCAATCCGTGATCTGAAGTATAGATGATCAATGTTTCTGATTCCTTTCCCGCTGAATACACCTCATCAATAATTCGCCCAATCCCTTCATCTATATGTTCAATCCCGGCATAGTATTGAGCCAAAGCTTCCTCCGGGTCATATCGCGTTTCAAAAGTAGATTCAAGATTTTGGATACCAAATGGGTAGCTACTTTCCTGGAATGAATTATCCAAATTTTTCTTCCTATAAACATCAGCCAACCTTTCGGGTTGCCCCTCCCAGGGATGGTGTGTAGATACATAACCAATAATTAATAAGAAAGGTTTTTTATCCTTGTCAAAATTATCACGGATGAATTGAATTGATTTATCGGTGATCACATCTGTTTTAAAACCAGAATAGGAATCTTCCTTTCCATTTTCATAAAACGTATGCCCTCCACCATGAAATGCAGGATATTTTGGACCAGTCGCAAACGTATAGTCAAATCCTCCCTGTGGATTTTTTTCATTTCCAAGATGCCATTTACCACAAAGCGCTGTCGCGTATCCATGGTCATGAAGAATCTCGGGGAGCAAATCTTCATCATCCATCCAGGGATAATTATCAATTTCCTGTGTACCAGAGTTCAGGTAATCATGTAGCCCATGTTGTGAAGAAATTCTTCCAGTTAAAAGGTTTGCACGAGATGGTGAACAGACCGGCGTCGGTGAGAAGGCATTTTCCATCACCACCCCCTTTTTCGCGAGAAAATCTAATGAGGGCGTATGCACATCATTATTTCCATAAGCACTATTTGCCCACTGCCCATGATCATCTGTAAGAAATAGAATAATGTTTGGATTCTTCATAATTAAGTTTCCTCTCCCGAAAATTGGGATAAACTGATCAACTATTGCATGCAAAATAATTTCACAGGAAATACTTTGACAAAAATATTAAAATGTATTATCTAATAATCATTGTAATATATATCAAACTATTAAATACCAATGGGAATTGCATAGCATGACAAATTTTCACATGATGGTAAAACCTCATGGCGCAATTTGCAATCTAAATTGCAGCTATTGCTATTATCTAAGCAAAAAGGAAATGTATGATGGTAGTAATTATCGTATGAGCCCTGATACATTGGAAGATTTCACGCGCCAATACATCATGAGCCAAGATATACCTGAAATTACTTTTGCATGGCAAGGCGGTGAACCGACCTTAATGGGATTAGAATTTTTCAGTGAAGCAATTGCGCTGCAGAATAAATACATTAAACCAGGAATGAAGGTACTGAACACTATTCAAACTAATGCAACCTTGTTAGATGATGCATGGTGTGAGTTTTTCAATGAAAATGAATTTCTTATAGGTGTCAGTTTAGATGGTCCAGAAACTTACCACAACGCTTACCGACACGATAAAACTGGTTCCGGTACATTTAATCGAGTAATAGCAGGTGTTGACCTTCTAAAGAAACATGGGGTCGATTTCAATATTATCTCATGCGTACATGCGGCCAATGCCGAGCATGCGTTAGAGGTGTATCAATTCCTTCGTGATGAAGTCCAAGCCCAATACCTTCAGTTTATTCCCATTGTCGAAAGGAAAAATAAAACCGGCTTTCAAGAAGGTTACCGTGTGACCAAACGATCAGTAAAAGGAGAGCAATACGGAAATTTTTTAAACAGAATTTTTGACGAGTGGGTTATCAATGATGTCGGGAAGGTTTTCGTGCAGATCTTTGATGTCGTTTTAGGTGCCTGGCTTGGATACTCCCCTAACCTATGTATCTTCAGCCCGACTTGTGGCAATGCGCTCATAATTGAACATGACGGCGGTATATACTCCTGCGATCATTTTGTCGAACCAAACAACTATTTAGGTAATCTCGAAGTAGGATTATCTAAACTTGTTACCAGTCAACAGCAAACACAATTCGGTCTAGATAAAAACAAGTCACTTCCAAACTACTGTAAAGCTTGTGAAGTATGCTTCATCTGTAATGGAGGATGCCCAAAAAACCGTATTCGCAGGACGCCAGATGGTGAGGAAGGTCTGAATTACCTTTGTGAAGGATATAAACTATTTTTTGCGCATACGGAAAACCCTATGAAAACAATGGCAAACACATTGAAATACAAAAGGTGACCTAAATAAATTAAAAGTTTCTGTATATTCTTTACACAGAAAAAAGATAAACATCATTTCACCGCTTCCCCTACTGCCAATCCATCATAATATAAAAATACAAGATTATTAATCCTTCAGTCTATATCCCAAAATTAAAGGAGATTGAGAGATGAATGAACACTTTGTTGATCCATTAGATTATTATTCCAAACACGGCTCATATACTGATCCTTGCCAGTTTGCTTATCATTTTAGAGATATCCCAACTGACATACCAGGATTGTGCAAAATTATTCAAGGTTTTTTGCTTCATGTTTTCTGGGCAGAAAGGTATGGGTTAACTTTGACAGAATCACAAAAAGCTGGCGCTAGTATTCGCCGTGTTCAACACATGCTGGCAGCCTGGGAAAAAATCGATTTGGACTCATTAAACACAGCGCGCGTTCCAGAGAAACGGCTTATAGGCAACTGCCGTAATTTCTCACTTTTACTTTGTGCATTATTACGGCACCAGGGCATCCCAGCAAGAACTCGCTGTGGTTTCGGGAAATATTTCCTACCCGGTTCATATGAAGATCATTGGGTATGTGAATATTGGAATCATCGAGAGCATCGTTGGATCTTAGTCGACGCCCAACTAGATGGGATTCAACAAAAAGCACTTAATATCTCTTTTAATCCGCTTGATGTTCCCCGCGACCAATTTTTGGTAGCCAGCCAAGCATGGCTGATGTGCCGTGAGAAACACACGAACCCGGAATCTTTTGGGATTTTTGATATGCGCGGTTTATGGTTTGTACGCGGAAATGTTGTTCGGGATATAGCAGCTTTAAATAAAGTCCCATTACTCCCATGGGATGGATGGGGTTTGATTGATGGCACTGATGAGCAAATTTCTTCAGTTGATTTAGATTTCCTTGATCAAGTTGCGAGAGTTTGCAGCGGAGAAATAGATTATCCTACGGTCAGGGAACTCTATTCAAATGACGCTCGACTAAAAGTACCATCCATAATCAACAGTTATGTAGACGGTAAAGTGCAAAAAATCGATCTGGAAAAATAAGCACGGATTCTATAAGTGATGATATAAAATCCAATAATTATGTATGGAACAATTTTCATCATTTAAGATTGTCTTTTATCATCGTGTGATTATAATTATCGAAATTTTGCGATTGAAAATATTTATTCTGAAAAGGCAATGCTATGAGAGAGAAACATCACCGAAAACTTAAACCGATTCAGATCTCCATCATTCTGGGTATGGGTACCGCAGTATCCTTATTAGGTGATTCAACGCTTTATACCGTGCTGCCAAACCCCGATATTCGCGTTCAGCTGGGGGTTTCGTTGACGATGGTGGGGATTCTACTGGGAATTAATCGCGGCATCCGCCTTCTTGTGAATGGCCCAATTGGATTACTCTACGAACGAAAACCAAGGCGACCGTTATTGATCCTGTCTCTCCTACTTGGCGCTGTATCCAACATCATTTATAGCGTTGGGACTGGTTTCTGGCCATTATTAATTGGCCGCGTATCCTGGGGAATAGCTTGGTCTCTGTTGTTTATTGGCTGTATGACTATGATCCTTGATGTTGGAAGTGAGGAAAACAGGGGACACCTTAGTGGGAGTTACCAAATGATATATCTTTTAGGGATCGGGTTATCCTCTTTAATTGGTGGAATTCTCACTGATCAATTCGGCTTTCGCCTTGGCCAATTAATTTGTTCGGGGGTCGTTCTCGCGATGGCATTGGTGTGGTATTTCTTTTTACCCGAAACCAGGCCTGCCAAAAAGGACATGGGCCAAACAAAAAAGAATTCTGTAAATCAGATTTTGCCATTGAAAATTGTTATTCCTGCTTCCTCAATCCTCTTCTTAACCAGATTCATAACCTGGGGTGTGCTTTCTTCCACCACCGCTATATGGATATCAAAACTCTTTGGAGGAGGTATTGAGTTTGCTAATGTCATTCTACCAATTGGAACTATTACTGGTGTTTACTCAGCTACTAAAATGCTTCCCGGTGTTGCCAGCGCTAGAGTTGCTGGAAAATTATCAGATTTTATCAAAAAGAGATGGATGGTAGTCGCTTTAGCAATTCTTATTGGGGTTATAGGTATCTGGATCATGAGCAACACGACAACAAAGCTTTCTCTATTTGGGGCACTTTTAACTCCAATTATTGGTGGAAGTGTTGAATCACTCATCCCCGCGATTATCGGAGACCAGGCAGATAAGAAAATTCACGGAAGAATCCTGGGAATTGTAAATACGTTTGGCGACCTTGGTGCTACCCTAGGACCGATAGCAGCCCTTTGGGCACTCGACTCTTCACTAATTCCGCTAAAAGGCTTATATCGCATCTGCGCCGGATTACTTGTTCTCGCCATGATCATTTCTTATTCGCAAACAAAAACAGAAAATAATTTCCGTAACCAGAATTCCTGAATACCACAACCAGGAGATTTTCCAGGTATTAGGAAAGATATGGATTGGCAAATTCAGAATATGGCATAATAAAGTTCATACAAGCAAGAAGGGTAAAAGTATGAAAAATCCTCCAGGTGGTTTGGAACCAAAAACACTTTCCGGTAAGGTAGTTGTGGTTACTGGTGCCGCTAAGGGAATTGGATTTCATATTACACAGCAATTTGTTTTCGCAGGAGCATCGGTAGTGCTCAATTGCAACCATAGCCTGGGGGATGCTGAAAAACAGGCAGCAAAGATCCTGGACAAAGGAGGACAAGCTATTGCGGTTCAGGCAGATGTCACCCGATTGAATGAAGTTGATAGAATGATTCAGAAGGCAGTGGATCATTTTGGGCGAATTGATATTCTTATAAATAATGCAGGGATGTATCCAGTATGCAACCTTCTCGATCTCACTGCTGAAGAATGGGATCTGGTTCTTCGCACAAACCTAAACAGTGTATTCTTTTGCACTCAACTGGCTGCAAAGGAAATGATCAAACAAAACGATGGGGGAAGTATTATAAATATCACCTCTATTGAAGCTGAAAGCCCTTCCCCGGGGCACAGTCATTATTCTGTATCGAAGGCTGGTGTAAATACGCTGACCAAAGCTTCCGCATTGGAACTTGGCCAGTATGGAATTCGGGTAAATGCAGTCGCACCCGGTTTGATATGGCGCGAGGGAATTGAAGAATCCTGGCCAGATGGTGTTTCCCGATGGAAAAAAGCAGCACCGCTCAGCCGATTAGGGCGAGGATTAGATGTGGCAAACGCCTGTCTATTTTTCGCTTCGCAATCCTCCGAGTGGATTACAGGAACTATTTTGACTGTTGATGGGGGTATGCTGACCAATCAAACTTATTAATTGCGAGGTGGACAAATGATCAAACAAAACAATAATTTATCTGCCGACCAAATTATCACGCTATATGATCTAAAAGAATTACCACTTGAAGGCGGATTCTTCTGCAGATCCTATTATTCCTCTGATGAAATTTCTGAAGCATGTCTGCCTACTCGATATAAAGAAATGAGAGCCTTGGGTTCAGCAATTTATTATCTATTGACCACTGACTCATTCTCGGCTATTCACAAACTCTCCACTGATGAGGTATTTCATTTGCTGGATTCAAGTCTCAAGTGCAACCGTGATTATTTAAGAATACCACAGGA
>CAZBCD010000087.1:0-8858 GCA_964490205.1 uncultured Pelolinea sp.
AGCTTACCTCTCTAACACTTGCAAAGTTGCACTTACTAGTTGAATTCAAGATATATAATTATTGAAGGATTTATCTTTTCTTTTTTGGATCATACATGAAAACCCAAATAAAAACAAACATTATTGGATTCGGTGCGGTTGCTGTTGATGATCTCTTATTTCTGCAGAGTTTCCCGCAATCGAACACAAAAACTGAAGTAAAAAAAAGGATGCGCTACGCTGGTGGATTGGCCGGAACTGCACTCGTTGCCGCATCTCGCCTGGGTGTGAAAACTGCCTATTTCGGCATTTTTGGTGAGAATGAATTGTCTGAATTCACATTAAATGAGTTCATCAAAGAAAATGTGGATACCTCTCTGTGCATAAAGAAAGAGGGAGCAAAACCGATCCATTCAACCATCATTATTGACCAATCCTCTGGCGGTCGAACGATTTTCTTCTCTTTAGATGGTTTTCAGTCCCCGCATATTAATGAGATACCCTTAGAATCAATAAAGACTTGTGAACTTATCTTCATTGATTCCTACGTCCTGGACATCTTTCCCCATGTACTCCATTTAGCGCACATGTCCTCTATTCCAGTTATCGCTGATATTGAATCAGATCGCATTAAAGATTTTCCAGAAATCCTTAGCGCAATCGACCATCTAATATTAAACATAGATGTGGCTGGGAAGATTGTCAACAGGAAATCACCGGCAGAAATTCTGATGGCTCTAGGTTCTAAAAAAAGGATCTGTTCAGTGATTACGGATGGAATTAAGGGATGCTGGTATAAAGAAAATGATAAACCCGTTTTTCATATGCCTGCTTTCAAAGTAGATACAGTAGATACGACCGGCTGCGGGGATGTTTTCCATGGCGCATATGCAGCTGCTCTTATCCGAGGTGAAAGCATCGCAACAGCTGTGGTGCAGGCATCAGCGACCGCGGCTATAAAAGCAACTCAACCGGGGGGGAGGAAAGGTATTCCTTATCTCGAAAATCTGCTTGATTTTTGCAGTCAGAATGAACACATCCATCCGCGAGAAATTAACGAATGACATACGTCCTCGGTTTGGATATAGGCACTTCATCCATCAAAGCCGTGCTTTTCGATGTTAATAAAGGCCAAATCATCTCAAGTGCAAGAAGACCCACCCCATCAAACCATCCGCAGCCAACATTCACTGAGCATGACCCCGAATCAGTATGGCTTTGTGTAGCTGAATGTATCAAGGAAGCTTCAAAAGGATATCCAGTTGCAGGAGTATCAATCAGTAGTTTTGCAGAAGCCGGACTACCTCTTGATGAAGATGGAAATTCGTTATACCCGATCATCGCCTGGTTTGATCCCAGATCCCAACCGCAAGTAGATGAATTGCTTGATAAGCTCTCTGAAGAACAAATTTATCAAATCACTGGCCAAAAGCCCGGTTTCTCATTTGCCTTAATGAAAATTCTCTGGTTATTTGAAAATTTTCCTAATATTCGAACAAAAATAAAATATTGGTTATCAGTGCCGGACTATATTTTATTCCGTATGTCTGGTGGAAAATTTACAGATTTTACGCAAGCATCCAGGACTTTGTTATTCGATCAAACAAAAAAAACATGGTCTCAACCAATGCTGCAAATAGCAGATTTGGACACGTCAATGCTCCCGGAAGTTGTTCCATCCGGTACAGTAATTGGGGGCACATTAAAGTCCATCACTGATATAACCGGTCTGCCCGCAGGTACACCTTGTTCCGTAGGAGGGCATGATCATCTTTGTGGGGCATTTGCCAGCGGCGGTGTTAAACCCGGCGTGTTCATAGATTCAATGGGGACTTCTCAGGCAGTGATGGCTATCACAGATAAATATGAGGTGATAGGAGGAGTTAAAGATCAAGGGTTTGTAAATTACGTGCATATCCTTCCATCGTTATATCTTCTAAAAGGAGGGTTAAAAGTTGGAGGAAAAGCGGTTGAGTGGTTTAAGGGAGCATTTAGAGATATTAAGGATAGATCTGCAGCCAAATTGGATCTTTCTGCAGTTCGAAATAAACCACTATGGCTGCCATTCTTCCATGGATCAGGTACTCCTGATCGCCAGCCAACCAACCGCGCAGTTCTTTTTGGTCTAAATATAGATCATTCCAAAGAAGATATTTACAGGGCATTAATGGAAGGATTCGCTTTTTGGTTAAAAGAGAATATTGATGCGTTGGTTAAGATAACCGGGAACATCCCCGGCAAGATCATTGCGATAGGCGGCACGAATCAAAACTCACTTTTACTACAGTATAAATCTTCAGTGCTCAATATGCCATTAATAATCCCCTCAATACCGGAAGCTTCGGCAGTAGGCGCGGCGTTATTGGCTGCGTATGGTTGCGGAATTGCAAAATCATATGATGAAGCTGTAGAATTGGTAAAATACCAGATAAAAGTAATCGAACCGGTTTCAGAAATGGTCCCGGTTTTTCTAGGGCGCTTCCGGAAGGGATATATTCCTCTTCGAAAATCATTATCAGCATTACAAAACGATCTATACGGAAATTCGGAAAAATAAAATACTGGAGGTTGAATGAAAAATTTAAGTATCGGAAAGATTAGAGGGCTGCAGGAGATTTCGACTACAGATGGATATTTGACTGTCCTGGCACTGGACCAGCGCGGTTCACTCATCCGCGCTATGGGTCTTGAAAAAGAAGATCCGGAACTCTATGAGAAAATTCGAGATTTTAAATTGGATACCGTTCAAGAACTACTCCCGCATTGCAGCGCGGTGCTTTTAGATCCCCAATACAGCGCTGCAGAAGCGATTCATGGTGGGTTGGTCTCAGGACAGAAGGGAATCATAGTAACTACTGAAGAAACTGGATATATTGAAAAACCTGATGGAAGGACTAATCAATTAATCCCTGGTTGGTCTTTGGAGAAAGCAAAAAGGATGGGTGCTTCAGCTTCGAAATTACTAGTTTACTACAATCCAAAGATTCATTCATCGGCAAAGTTGCAAGAAGAATTTGTACAGTCGCTCAGTAATGTCGCAGAGGAGCTGGACCTTCCGCTTTTATTAGAACCGATGAGTTATTCCTCTGATCCAGAAATCCCTAAAAATACGGGGGAATTCGCCCAGGTGCGTCCTCAGATTGTCCTGGATACAGTAAAGAATATGGGGCATTTAGGAATAGATCTCCTAAAATTAGAGTTTCCTTGTGATGTTAACTATGAATTAGATCAATCAGTTTGGCTCAGAGCCTGTGAGCAGATAACCAAACACTCGCCAGTGCCGTGGGTTCTCCTTTCAGCAGGCGTTAATTTTCAAATCTTCAAAAAACAGTTGGATATCGCCTGCCGGGCAGGCGCGTCTGGATTTGTAGCAGGGCGTGCAATTTGGAAAGAAGCCGCATCCCTGGATAAGAAAGAAAGAATAGACTTTTTAAAAAACACGGCCGCAAAAAGAACACAAGAATTGGTAACAATCGTTCAAGAACACGCGATCCCATGGAAAGATTCACTTGAAAACGACTTTGCGAAAATTGATAGGAAATGGATCGCAGGGTACAACGAATTTTAAGAAATAAACCGGAGTAAACAATGCAATATGACCTAAAAGACCGTTTCGCCGCTACGTATTATGTTGAATCCAAGCAACCGCTGAAGAATGTTGCTGAAAAGATCGCTGATATTGAAAGCACAGGGCCATGGTTGGGGACTGGTGAACCAACAGATTTATACCTTAAATGCCGTGCGCAAGTTGCTGATATTCGGGAAACATCCCCCGGCAAAGGCGAATTCGACATTCTGTTCCCAACTGCAAACTTAAATATGGAATCAGCAGCCTTTCCTTCCTTATGGCTCACAATGATCGGCGGTGGTACGCATGCGCTTGCAGCGTATGAAAAATCAAGACTGCTTGATTTTCAACTTCCCCAAGAGGTTCTAGATAAAATGCCCGGCCCAGGATTCGGGCGTGAAGGCATACGCAAACTGCTGAGAGCAGGCAAAGACGAATTACTAATTGGAACGATTGTTAAACCCACAGCTGGTTTGACCCCGGAAGAAGTCGCAGATATCTGCTATAAAGCAGCCCTGGGGGGAGTGCGATTCATCAAAGATGATGAAAAAATGCTGAACACAACCTATTGCCCATTGGCGAAAAGAGTACGTTTAGTTGTGGAAAAGTTAAAACAAGCAGAAGACACAACAGGTATGCGGGTTCTATATACCCCACATATAACCGCCCAACCAGAATATCTATTAAAGAACGCGGAAATTGCGATAAAAAATGGTGCCAATGGATTAATGGTAAATTTCTTCGCTGCTGGCTTCAACAGTTTACAAACATTACGAACACAGATTGATCCAAACGTTCCCATTTATGCCCATTGCGGTGGGAAAGAAGCGCTGGGGCGGGCACCAGGCCAGGGTGTGGATCCAGTTGCAATCATCAGATTTGTACGCTTGTTAGGTGGAGATATTTTCCGCCAAAGTACAATCGGCGGTTATCTGGTTGGTTCTTCTCCTGAAGAAGGACATGCATTATTCAAAGTAATGAGTGAACCTATGGGTCATATAAAGGAAATGATCCCTGCGGTTTCTGGTGGGCTGAATCCATCAACTCTGGGACCGAACCTGGAAATTTTTGGAACAAACGCGTTAATGTTGGCGGGCACTGGCATCACCCTGCATCCCATGGGCATCAAAGCTGGTACGACCGCCATGTATCAGGCAGCTGATGCATTCAAAGCCGGTGTTAGTCTTCAGGATTACGCGAAAGACCATCAAGAACTCGCACTAATGCTCGGAAAATAGGAGATTTAATAAGAGGATCTGCTTTTTATGGCAGGTCCTCTATTATTTATTCACCGAATATAATTTTTGTGAAAAACATATTTCAAAAATCTCCGGTTAACGAACTATCCATATTCATGGTCAGTTGCTGCTAAATGATAAGAAGCAATGAAAACCAGTGGTCCATTTCTGATATTCACAACCCGAAGAGCCCACATTGGAGTGACAAGGCTGATCTGAGTTAGAGCGATTTTTTCATTAAATATTGTAAGAATTGTGCCGGGCCATTATCTGCGCACGATGGAACCACACAATCCGCACTCTTTTTTACCAATCTCGTCGCGTTTTCCACTGCCACGCCAAAACCCACTGATGCCAACATTTCGGCATCGTTATTCCCATCCCCAAAAGCCATCACAGACTGTAGAGAAATGCCCATCCTCTCAGTAATCGTCCGTATGCCGGTTAACTTGGACACCCCCTCTGGCATAAATTCCAACACCTCGGTCAGTGTATGGCAGTAGGTAACCGAATCGCCTACCCTGCTCCGCATTTTATTTTCCATTTTAAAAAGAGGTTCCCGGCTGTACCGATTCACTACAAGGCATTTATACGCTTTCGAAAATAATTCCTTTATTGCCTTCCATTCGTTCACTTCCTCCAGCGCGGGTGATCCGTAATCGAACAGGAGTGACAAATTATCTGTTATCTCTTTCACAAAAATTTCCTCATCAATATGGATTGCCAGGTCAAGTTCCATCCTCTCACATTCCTCGATAAGTTGTTGTAAAAAATCAACGGAAAGATAATGTTTCTGATGAATAGTACCGTCCAGACTCTGCAGTACACAGCCATTAGAGAGGACCAGCGGCAATTCAATTTGCAGTTTTTTAGCCACTATACGGGTTGATTTCATGTTCTTACCCGTTGCTAATGTGATCGCAATTCCCATGTTTTTAAGATCAAGCAGCACCGATTGCGTGAATGGGTCTAGATCATGATGCAGTTGAAGAATTGTTCCATCTACGTCAAAAACAATTAATCTAAATCGGTTAA
The DNA here is from genome assembly GCA_964490205.1 of uncultured Pelolinea sp. Taxonomy (GTDB): domain Bacteria; phylum Chloroflexota; class Anaerolineae; order Anaerolineales; family Anaerolineaceae; genus Pelolinea. Next base: position 5,821 of record CAZBCD010000087.1, read on the forward strand.
TATCAATATCTGGCCACATAAACAAAACCTACCGTTTCCGACAGGCATTGTACCCTTATTTTGTCTATCAGTAGCCAATGACGCGCCTATTTTTACCAAAATTATTGCGGGAATGAGCACAAATCCAATGATAAGTATGAAAAGAATACTCATATATCAAATAGCATACTCATATTTTTTCTATTTTTAAATGCAAAATCACGAGAAAATCCAATTTGCATGAAACGGACACGATTCTCAATATGGAAATATAATCAGGTTTTTTTCGCGTCTTTCTTGATCATTTCTAATAGTGCTGTGGCTGCTTTTTTCGGCCCCGAGTGTTCCTCCCCCGAGATTCCCAGCTGTGTTCGCAGTTGGCCGACAAAAATATTTCTCTTGAACATTTCATTAAAATATTTTTTTGCCAGTCCTTCATGAAGATCCCGGTACTGTGGCGGGCCGAAGATATTCGCGAAGTAATTCGCCACCAACCCTTTCGATGCAGTTGTACCCTTGCTCATCACCGTTCCTTTTCGGAAAACAGCCAGTGCATCCTTATCATTCTTGAATTTCTCAATCACTGAATGAGATTCATCCAAAGGTTCATAGTTGTTCGCGTAGAGCACGCAGTCAATCGGCGTTCCTTCCATAATGTACTCATATCGTGTAACCGGCATGACCACACGCGCGTTTACTTTATCCGGATTCATGATGATCGTCCGGTCAATCTGCCCTAACGCGTACCCGGATTGCAGGTCATCCAGGCGAACGAAAGCTCCCATTTCTGTACCATAACCAACCAATTGGTTATTCGCATCTACACCAATCGATCCCATATCATCAGCAATGATAAGCATATCTTCTATTTCCTCACCTGCTGTCAACCTCAGCGCCTCGATTGATTCAGATTTACCTGCCCCTGAATCACCTATTATAACTACCGTAAATGGTTTTCTATTCCGTACTGTGATCTGGATCATCGCCCCATGGAATGGAAGGAACCCATCTTTCATGCGCTTGATATTGTGAAGAGTCAGGATCATTTTCTTGAGATACCCGAAATACGCGTATTCATCCTGCATAGGTACGGACGCCACCATTATGTCATGTTCTTCATCATCGTAAAAGATAGTCTCATTGCCATCCACATCTAACGTATATTCATTAGGTGCGCCGTAAAGATAAACTGCATCAGGCTTTCGCTTCAGGTCATTTTCATCTGCCAATTCAAATAGGTTGGAAAGTGAAAATCCAAGTTCAAAGAAGTTCAGGTGGAAGTAGATCATAATTAGCAACGGCCCAACCCTTGCTGGATATCCCAGCCATTCTTTGGGATCTAACTTCATACTTTTTAACGGATTTTTGTCGATTCTTGCAAAAACACCTTTCCTTTTATTATTAGGTGTGTTGAAAATCATCGGTGGGTAGATTAGCACCTGGCGGATCACAAATATATCATCCAGGATTTTGTAATCATTGTTCGGATATTCCATTTTTTTCGGTAAAGCGATCGCGCCAATTTCAGCGCCCGCACTCACCTGGCGATAGATCTTCGGATGGTTACCGGTGATATTTTCCTGAATATTCCGATAGGTGCTTCGTACCAGATGCATCAAATTTTCAACCGTATCGTTGAAAGTACGATATGGTTTTTCATCTAGTCTGTCAAATACCGAATCGCAAATGAGCAGGCGATGCAGTTGACGCCAGCAGTTATAGAGCCGCTCAACGAACTCATTGAATAACAGACGATCTTCAAAGAAGACAAAAGAGCCATCCACCAATTTCATTACTTTCTCAGCTGGTAATGAATTCAGATAGTACAGAGTCTCTAACATTAATTGTGTTTTTTCTTTATCAAATTGCTTTCCCGGGAATACATTCAACAATTTAGATTGCTGCCGTTGTAGATCACTCAGGAATTGCAGGAAGAATGCATTGAAGACCTCGCTTGTCAGCAATTCCTCGCTTTTATTGCACATTCTAGTGCGAACGCGTAAAATGATTTTATCCGGGTAAAAATGAAACGATCCGTTTTCCATACTTTTTTCTTTCTATAAATAATTCGAAATGATTTCAGACATTCTACTACATTGGTCTTCCCAGAGAACCTTCAAATTGCACTCCGTAAATATCCATTCAGGCTATGAATTCTCTTTTCTTCTATGTATCATTATTCGCAGGATGACCAGGAGGGTAAAAAAGAGCAGTGCGGCTAAGATCATTCCACTTGTATCATCCGGTCGGTTGGCATTATCCAATTCAGAGAACACATCCACCAGCAGCCATGGAATTAACAACCCAATTACACAAGCCCACTGCTGTTTTTCTGTCCATTGGTTTGCCCCTAGCCGTCGGTACCATCGTATTCCTATCCAGGGCAACCCGCATAAGAAAACAAAAGTAATTATCCATGGAATTGATAATGATGGAAGTATCCACATTCCCGCGATCAGACCTACCATTAATAGCGAACCGACAAAAACGATCTTCCCTTGGGGGGCTACCCTGACAAATTTATTTCCCTCGGTATTAACCGGCCATTTGTAAGCCAGAAAAACCAGTCCGGCAATACTTAAAATACTGGCCAGCATACCTGCTGTGGTGATTTTCATCCCAAAAAATGGGCCAAGCAGTGCGTTTATGATAAATATGATAATGAAGATAATCAACTCTTTTTTGGATAACCACAATGCATCTTTCTTTTCAGAGAAGAGCAATTCTGTTATCGCAATCGGAATCGAAATGCTCACTACCGCATGGAAAATGGTTAAAGCAATGGACCAAATCCAATTAATGCCGATCCACCGCCCATAAAACGCAAGCTGCCCCAAGTCCTGCCAATCAGGATCGAAGAAACTCCGCACCATAATACCTTCTTCGAAGATACCATATGCCATCCCCATTAGCAGAATGGATACCCATCCTTTTTCCCACCGTCTGGCTGTTTCTCGGATAATCACAGCACCTGTACCATATAACATCGTAAGCAGCAGAAATGTTAGAGGGTGTTGAAAAACAAATGACAAAATTGACAAGATAAAGGAACTTTAATA
>CAZBCD010000088.1:0-8717 GCA_964490205.1 uncultured Pelolinea sp.
TCCAATAGTTCAACAATCCAGCATCATTGTATTCGTTCTTGGCCCTGATCTGGTTGCTCATATTTGATTAACCTCTACCCCCGGCGTTGGTTGCGGAAATACACAGGATCAGAATTTTAGCACTTTTGATGGTTAACAAAGATAATACAAAAAAACAGAGCTGGGATTGGCTCGGTCACCAATAAAAGCAAATATGCTGTTTGTTATAAGATTATGCTGCCGATCTTTGATATGGTTTGCAAAGGATTTCGTGTACCTGAAATGCCTTGAAATCACCATATCCCGCTGCCCGGGCGACAACCGCTGTATCCGCGCCGCTGTGTGTTCCCGCGATCGAAAGCACCTTCTGCCCCGCCTGCAGATAGCCAGAGCTTGTCGCGATCAGTACGGTCTCGCACACCACCTTGAACCCTTCACTGACGCGTTTATATGCGTCCGCGATCAGGTTTGGCGTATCATTCCGGCTGAATTTGCTTATCGCGCCCATCGGCAGCCCCCAGATCACCTGGTGCCCCTTTGTGATCAATGATTTACAAACTTCTGGCGGCGGGCTCTGCTTACCCTCCAGCACCTCACCCACAATTAGGAGGGAAACTTTCTCACCCGAGAAAACATCCGCTGCCATTTTGGCGGTCTTGCCAAAACTGGAAGCAATAACAATCGCATCAATATCACCTTGCTGATACCTCTTCAAAGCAATAGCCAGCACATCAGCAGTGTTATCCTCGCCGCTCTTTTTAAAATAAGTTATTTCAGTTTTCATTTTTCAGTATTTACCTCAATGAGTTATAAAGTATATCCAGGAACTTTTCCCGGTCGATGCTCGTACCTGCTTCTACATTCTTTGGTAACTTTTTCCTATCCCGAATGTCAGCCACCGTTCGCCCGCGCGTATATCTGCCGTTGATCTCGATATCAATATGCATGGGTTTTATCTCCACGATCGTCGGGTCAATCACCGCCGCAACCGCACAGGCATCATACACGATCCCGCCTGTCCTGCCAGGAAATTTCAAGTGAATATCTATAATGATATTAATAATTTCGGCGGCAGCGTCCGCCCAAGGTGTCCCGATCTCGCGGATCCGTTTGACATCCTCCTTCCGAATCTCTGCCTTATCAGTCACCTCTAAACCAATCATCGTAATCGGGATGCCTGCTGAATACACAATATGAGCTGCTTCAGGATCCGCCAGGATATTGAACTCAGCAGAAGGTGTTGTATTCCCTTCAATATACGCACCGCCCATAGCAACAATCTTCGGAATGCGCTCTGCTAGCTCAGGCTCAATCCGCAGCGCCAGCGCCAAATTTGTCAGCGGACCAATCGGCATATAGATCGTTTCCGCACCTTCGCCGCTCAAATAGTAATCAATCAGGAAGTTGACCGCGTGTTTATCCTGCGGCTGAATGGATGATTCAGGAAAAGGCAGCCGTATGATCTGGTCACCATCTCCAGCGATGATTGGACCGATCAAGGGAGCATTCGCACCCACATAGACCGGGACATGCTCGAGTTTGCCTGCAGAGAGCAGTTTTAATGTATTTTCTCGCGTAACTTCCAGGTGGACATTTCCATGCACCGGCAGCACAGCGACGAACTCCAACTCTGGGTGATGTCCAGCCATGAGCATCGCAACCGCGTCATCGCACCCCGTATCAACATCTAAGATCACTTTTTGTGCCATACACTCTCCTCAATATATTAATTAATTCTAGAAAAATAAGTGCGAATTATGGTATGTTGTGACAAAGCAGCTTTGCCTATGCAGGATAATCTGCGATGCGTGTGTTGGGAGCTCGTTTGCTCAACCGCTGCAGTCGGTTCTGCACTTCAGACCGGATCTTCGCCTTATCAACCGTCAGCAGTTCTTGGTTCTTCATTAAAACCTTTCCATCGCAGAGCACTGTGTCCACATCCGATCCACGTGCATTATATGCAATCATGGATAAAACATTCGTCCGTGGTGTCATGTGCAGTCCATCCTGTCTCAGTAATGTAATATCCGCTTTCATACCAGCTTTCAGTTCGCCAATCTGATCATCCAAATGAATTACCTTGGCACTAGATCGAAAAGCAATATCAAGAAGTTGCTCAACTGATAAATAGGTACAGTCACCAGTTCTTAGTTTCGCTAACATACCCAGCAAGCCCATCTGCTCAATGATATCCATTGTATTATTGCTTACCGCGCCATCCGTAGCCAACCCGATCGTAATTCCTTTTTCCAGATATTTATCAATCGGAGCGATTGTCATCGCGTGCTTCAGGTACGTTTTCGGTGCTTGTGGAACACCTGTACCAGCCGCTGCCATCAGGTCATAATCCCCTTCCTGCGGATTCTTGCAGTGGGCGAATATGGTTGGGACATCCATCACACCGGCATCTTTGCATACCTGTACTGGAGTCTTTCCAAATTCCTTTAAGGCCAGGTCAACCTGTGCCTGCGTTTCAGAGACATGAATATGAATTCCAATATTATTCTTCACTGCTTTCTGGGCAGCCAATTCCAGGAACTCCGGGCTGCAGGTATAGGGTGAATGTGGTCCCAGCCAGGTGGTAATTCGTCCATCCGCACCCCCCTGCCAGCGGTTCACAAACTCAATGGTTTCATCTAATTTCTTTTCACCCTCATGCCCAAACACAGCCCAGGCCAAATTCGCGCTCATCCCGGTTTCCTGTACCGCTTTGGCAACTTTATCCATATAGAAATAGTGGTCTGCCACACAGGTAATGCCATTCTCGATCATTTCTGCCATCCCCAACAGTGCGCCCCAATAGACATCCTCTTCTGTTAGATTAGACTCCATAGGCCAGATATAGTCATTGAACCAGGATTCAACCGATACATCCTCCGCCAGATTGCGCAGCAGCACCATCGGGACATGTGCGTGAGTATTGATCAGACCCGGAATTGCCAATAATCCTTTTACGTCCACTATCTCGGTTTTTTGGTCCACTTCAAGTGAGCCGGATTTACCAATTTCCTTGATCAGACTCTTCTCAATAGTAATATCCTGGTTTAATGCAATTTCAGGCGTGTCACCATTGAAGATGAGAACATCACAATTCCGGATCAATCGATCAATCATTTCTTATCCTTTTTATTAAGATTCTTCTGAAACTTATTCTTGTTGTTCTTCTCGGAATTTTTTCATCCGCGCAAGTATCGCCTGCCGCTGCTGGATAGCATACACTACCAGAGCGATGACCGTTGTTGCATATGGGATCATCGTCACCAGCTGGGCTGGAATATCTAATGAACCAAATTGGTTCGCGATCGCATCAGAAAAGCCAAACAGGATAGCTGCCAGCAATGTACCCAGTGGCTTTTTTCCTCCTAAGCTTACGGATGCAAGACCAATCCAACCCCTGCCAGCCGTCATATCACGCGCAAACATCTGTAAATAAGCCATTGACAGATTCATTCCGCCTAATGCCGAGAATGCGCCGCTTAATATCAATGCCACCATTCGAATACGCTTCACATTAAGGCCCAGGGAAGTTGCCGCCTCTGGATTTTCACCAACCGCGCGTAAATGAACCCCATATCTCGTCCTGTATAAGAAGATATAAACAAGAAATGCAAGTAAGAAAGCAAGGTACGTAAAAACAGGATGCCCGCTCAGGACTTCACCTAAGAAGGGAATATCCTCGATAAAAGGGATATGCACATTCGGGACTGATAAACTGGCCAGGTTGCCTGTATTCCCCTTATCACCGATGAAAATATACATTAAGAAAGTGGTTCCACCAGAACACATCATGTTTATACCTAAACTTCCGATAAATAAGTCGGTTCCCAAATAAAGGTGGAAAACACCTAGTATTGCTGCAATGATAACGGCAACAGCTATCCCGCTCAGAACCGCCCACCATACACTGCCTGTATAGGCAGAAACCATCACACCGGTAAAAGCTCCTGCCAGCATTAACCCCTCCAATGCTTTGTTGCTGGCTCCAGCTTTAATTGATATTAAACTTCCCAATGCAGGAAAAATAATTGGTGAACTGATGCGAATTACGCTCGCTAAAAAGAGCGAGGTAAAAATACTTTGGATAACAGTTTCAAACGTCATTGAGTCCTCCTTTTATTTTTCCGTTATTGTTATTATTTTCTTCTATCTTTTCACTGATCCGCTGCTGAATTGTCGGCATCAGCCGTTCCGCGGTGACTAAAAGGAGGACCACCGCTTGAATGACGATCACCAATTCCCGTGATACATCCGACGTCCTTTCCATCACTTCTGCGCCCGCTCTCATGTAACCATACAGGAGTGAAGAAATCGGGACAAGAAGTGGGTTTAAGCGTGCCAGGGTCGCGATATTTACGCCCTCAAAACCCATACCCAATGACATGCCAACGATCAACCTGTTGTGGATTGCAAGAGTCAAGTGTGTTCCAGCGATACCAGCTATTAACCCGCTGACGGTCATCGCTAGAATGACTGTACGTTTGATGCTTACCCCTCCATAGCGCGCAAATTTCTTATTTGAACCAACTGTTCGCAGTTCATATCCAAATGGCGTTTTGTATAGCAAAAAGTACACAGCGATTACCGCCGCGATCGCAACATAAACGATGATTGATACACTCGTTTGTTTCATCCATAATTCTCTGATTGAAGACAAAAAAGGCAAGTCGGGAATAAAAGTGGGCAGCTGAAATTCCACCGGAACTCTTTCAGATGTCATAGTCCTGGAGCCCTCAGGCATAATGTAATGCTTTAAAAAATATTCGAACCCTTTAATTGCGATGGTGTTTAGCATCAGCGATGTAACCAATTCATTAGCATTCAAGTAAGCTTTCAGAAATGCCGGTACAACTCCCCATAGGAAACCAACGATCGCAGCCATTACAAACGCGAGGGTAATTCGCAAAGCGGGGGGAAGCGGTATATAGAGGATAACCACACCGGACATAAGCGCCCCAAGAATCAATTGCCCTTCCACACCGATATACCATTGGCCCGCGGTAAAAACAATACACATTACCAATCCTACTAACACTAGAGTTAGGCTGTCTTCCAGCCAATCGCCAATGCGGTTGAGCCGGGTTAGTGGGCCAATCAGGAACGATTTATAAGCTTCAACGGGAGACTCAGAGACAAACAGGGTGATGATAAATCCTAAAGTAAGGCCAATGGCCAAAGCAATTAATACTCTCAGGAATTCTCGAAAACCCTTTGATTTGAAAAGGTTCTTCATATGTATTTCTCCATCTCTTCATTAGTTTGATGTTTAACCCCTAGCATGTACAAACCGAGTTCTTTTTCTGAAACTTTGGATGCGTCTGGAAAAACTCCTGTTATTTCCCCTTCATAAAGAGCTACGATCCGATCTGACACGCTCATCACTTCGTTCAGGTCCGCGGATACGAGCAGGATAGCTGTGCCCTTGCTTCTGATCTCAACCAATTGCTCACGGATAAATTCCGTCGAACCCACATCAATCCCGCGTGTCGGCTGGGAAGCAATTAATACTTCTGGCTCGGATGAGAATTCGCGGGCTACGACAACTTTCTGCATATTACCACCGGAAAGCGAACTTACTGGTAATTTTCCATTTGGTGTGAGAATACTAAACTTCTCTATCAGCTTTTTACATTCGTCTTTGACAACCTTGCTTTTAATGAAAAGTCCATTCCTGTATGGTTTCTGAAAATAACGATCAACGATTAAATTTTCCTCAATGGTTGATCTAACCGCCACACCATTCGATAGACGGTCTTCAGGAATATGCGAGATCTTACGCATGCGGATTTCGCGGGGTGTGTTTTCCAAGATATTACAATCCCCAACAAGGACTGTTCCGCCAGCAGCGGGCTTTAAACCTGTGAGAACTTCCACAAGCTCTGTCTGCCCGTTCCCTTCAACACCAGCTATACCTAAGATCTCACCAGCGTACAGGTTGAAATTCACATCCCGAAGCATCTGGCGGCCAATTTCAGAAATATATGAGAGATTTTTCACGCTCATGCGCTTTTCACCGCGCTTGATCTTCGGCTTTTTAATGTCAAGGAACACCTCACGGCCTACCATCATGTTCGCCATCTGTTCACGAGTAACTTCTTTCGTATCCATAGTACCTATTACTTTGCTATGCCGCATCACCGTTACACGGTCAGATATTTCTTTGACCTCGCGTAATTTATGGGTAATGAAAATGACTGTTTTTCCTTGATCAACCAGGATCCGAATAGCATTGAACAAGTCGTCGGTTTCCTGGGGGGTAAGAACTGCGGTTGGTTCATCAAGGATCAGGATTTCGGCTTCACGATATAATGTTTTCAAAATTTCAACCCGCTGTCGCATTCCAACATTGATGCTGTCAACAATTGCATCGGGTTGTACAAAAAGCCCAAATTTATCCGATAAATCTTTGGTAATTTTAATTACTGCATCCCTATCAATAAGTCCATTTTTTCTTGGCTCATCACCTAAAACCACATTTTCCGCAACAGTGAAAGAAGGTACCAGCATGAAGTTTTGATGAACCATCCCGATGGTTGCTGCGATTGCGTCAATGGAAGAATTAAATTGCTTTTGTTCTCCATTTACCCAGATCTCCCCTTCAGTGGGTTTTTCTATGCCATAAAGGATCTTCATCAAAGTAGATTTTCCCGCGCCATTTTCCCCAACAAGCGCATGGATCTCTCCCTTTTTAACGGAGAAATTTACTCCGTTATTCGCAACCACACCATTGCTGTAAACCTTGTCAATATTTATTAGATCAATTAATGGTCTCATAGAATATCTCCAAATTTTGTAAAGCGTTAAGGGTAGGGAAGAATCCCTACCCTTCTTTTAATTATTTTTTAGAAAACTGTTTCGATGACGATATCGCCAGCTATTACTTTTGCTTCCATTTCAGCAATCGTATCTTTGACATCTTGTGGTGTGTATTCGTCATAGAATTTGTTGTAGGCCAGTCCAACGCCATCCGGGATACCCAGAGCTTCATTGGTACCCCACGGGAGTGTACCTTCATAGAACAGTTTGAAAGCACGGTACAGGGACTTGTCCACATTCTTCAACATGGATGTGGCTATGACAGCTGCCTGATCGGGATCGGTATCTTCGATGATGATCGCCTGGTCAGAGTCAACCCCAATCGCCCATAAGCCAACTTCTTCTGCGGCCTGGAAAATACCAATGCCGGTGCCGCCCGCAACCTGGAAAACGTAATCTGCACCCTGCTGGTACATGGTAAGCGCAAGTTCTTTACCCTTGGCGGGATCGCCCCATGACTCCGCGAATTGGATCAGAACATTCTCTTTCGGAATGCCAGCATCGCCAGCACCCTGGACGTAGCCAACCAGGAAGTCCTGGATAACCGGGATATCCTTGCCGCCAACTGCGCCAATCATGCCGGTCTCAGACATCAAACCAGCATAAAGTCCAGCTAAGTATGAGCCTTCGTTTTGCATATATTGAACCGCGTAAACATTACTGCATTCACTGCAGGCTTCTTCGAAGTCAACAGGGTTGTCGAACATGATGAAGTACTTCTCGGGATATAATGGTGCGTTTTCAACCAAAAGATCCATCATGTCACCGGAACCTGTGATGAGGACGTCAATATCTGGATCCGCGAGGGCGTCCATAAAGGCAGTTTCCCATTTTGCGGGATCAGGACCAGCTTCGTTTACGATATGGACGAAGCCAAATTCCTCTGACGCTTGCACCAAACCACGGTGTGCGGAGTCAGTGAAGGACTTATCTCCAAGTGTACCGTTGACGAGTTGTATAACAGTCAACACATCTTCTTCTTCAGCTGCGGGGGCAGCTGCGGGGGCGCATGCGCCAAGGAAGATTGAGCCAATAACTAACAGGCTTAGAATTGTAATTTTTTTCATTTTATTTTTCTCCTCAAAATATTTTTAGTTAGTTGTTTTTTATTCACTTTCCTTTATCGTATCTTTTTATTGTCACCTCCTTTTTACCTGATGATTTTTTCTTGATGAAAGGATAATTGCATATTTACCTGGGATTTTCTTTCATAAAAGAAATCAATTCTTCACGTGATGGCATGGAAGGCTGCGCACCGGGTTTTGTCGTTGAGAGAGCGCCGCACGCGTTTGCCCATTGTAGGATTTCTTCAATCGGTTTCCCTTCAGAAAAAGCAGCGGCAAATCCGCCATTAAAAGCATCACCCGCTGCCACAGTATCCACAGCATCTACTTCATAGGCAGGGAAAGGAATCTCGATTGATCCATCAAAATAATAAGATCCATTGCTGCTCATTTTCACAATTACAGATTGTACTCCTTTTTCTAATAATACTTCTGCCGCTTTCCTTGCAGTCATGTAATTATCAATCTTGATACCGGTTAGAATTTGCGCTTCTGTTTCATTAGGTGTGATGAAATCACATAACTGCAGCAATTCATCAGGTAATTCGCGTGCTGGGGCGGGGTCCAGGAGTACTTTAACACCGCTTTCTTTTGCCTTCTTGGCTGCGGTCACTACTGTATCCAATGGAATCTCTAATTGCAGCATCAAGATATTTGCCTTTTTGAAAACAGGAATCAAATTTTTAATATCAGAATTACAAACTGCACCATTGGCACCGGAGATGATGATGATTATATTTTCAGCATGATTATCAACTGTGATCAGCGCTGTTCCAGTTGGGAGCGTATTATCAATTTTCACACCTTTTATGCTTACATTATTTTCTTGTAAATTCTTCAGAAGATTTTTTGCAAAGAAAT
>CAZBCD010000089.1:0-8651 GCA_964490205.1 uncultured Pelolinea sp.
CCGCAGCTTACCTCTCTTACGCTTTCAAAGTTGCACTTGCTAGTTGAATTCAAGGATCTCTATATAATACTATTTAGACTAAATAAAAAACCTCTCCCATTTGATATTTTGGGAGAGGTTTTTTGGTTTATTCTACAATCTCGAGGGCAATCTCAGCCATGAGGGGGAAGTTTTTTTCCCGCTGTTCGGCAGTGGCTGATTCATGGGTTATCAGGCTATCGCTGACGGTGAGGATCGAGAGAGCTCTGGCGTTGAATTTGGCGGCGAGGGTGTAAAGGCCGGCTGTTTCCATTTCCACCACCAAAGTACCGTACTGCATCCATTTCTGCCAGTAGTCCTGATCATCTGGATAGAAGGTATCGCTGGAAAGCATACTTCCCACACGGACATCAATCCCGCGGGATTCCGCTGCATGATAAGCATTCATCAAAAGGTCGAAATTCGCACAGGGTGCATAATCCATCCCGTTGAAACGCAGCTTATTGATATGTGAGTCAGTGGAGGCAGCCAGTGCAAGCACGAGATCGCCGACTTTGAGGTCGGGCTGCAGCGCTCCGCATGTGCCAACGCGGATGATATTCTTTACTTTATATTCAGAGAGAAGTTCATGCACATAAATAGAAAGGGTGGGGATGCCCATTCCAGATCCCATGACAGACACACGTTTACCGCTATAGGTTCCAGTGTAGCCCAACATGCCGCGGATTTTGTTAAAGCAAATGATATCTTTCAGCATGGTTTCCGCGATGTTCTTTGCGCGCAGTGGATCGCCGGGAAGCAGGACGGTTGCGGCGATCTGTCCCTGCTCGGCACCGATATGATTACTCATTTTACACTCCTGTATTTTCCTCAAAGAAGAATTAGATTAATAACAATTCTATGTAAAATTGCGTGAGCAAATTATAGATTACTTATTCTGAATTATTGATGAAACATCCATGTTTTCAGGTAACTTGAGCACGAAACGCATCTATTTTTGTGTATTATTAAATCAATGATCATACACGGAACCAAAACTTCAATTCATCAACGATCCATCTGCGCCGCTGGAGAACAACTGCGATAAGTGCAAAAGCGATGCATGGTATCAGGACGAGTAGTGACCAACCCAAGTGAAAGATTTTAAGTGTGTAGAGATTAATTACACCATTGAGGAAGACGCAGAATAACCCAGCAGATGTAAAAAGAGATGCAGTTATATGCAATTCTCTAAGTATTATTTTCCTGATGAGGATGACTTGTACCAGAAGCAATACAGTGAAAAACAATGTGATCGGAAGGGCTAATGGGAAAAACCAACCATGAGAAGCTGAAAGATATTCGATCAGATAAAGAAATCCAAGCAGGGCAATCGCATCGATGATGATCCAGCGTTGGGCAATGTTTCGTTGAAATAAGAATGGGCTGACTAACCATACCCAAGCGACCCCAAGACTTGCTGCAGCATACAGAGACCATGTAAGCGTGTTTCCGAAAGCACTATCAATTGTGATTGAAAATAAAGCAGGAGCTGCCAAGATGATGGACACTATTTTTATCCATAAGGTCTTATCGAAGGTATTTTCCGGAGTTTCCCTCTGCTGGGATTGTTTCTTAGGACCAGTATATTTGATGGGGTCAGCTGGATTGATTACTTCTACACTGCATAATGGGCAGCGTTTCACATTTTTATTCAATTTCACGCCACAGTTTACACAGTACGACATGGTTTCACTCCTTATTACTCTCAACAGCAACCGGTAACCCCTGTCTTACAAGAAAAGAGAAAAACTCCCGTTCGACATGAGTTTCTTCGATTACTCGTGAAAAGAAAATACGTATATTATCCTTGTATCCCAATATCCCGCATGACACATTGGTGTCTTGTGAAGCACCCAGTGTGAGATCAAATGTCTTCACATGTGCCGCCATTTCAACAGGGACATTTACTAAACCAAGGTTTGATATTGCGCTGGTGAAAGAGATAGGACCAATAAATTTAAATCCCAGATAAATGATGCGATTTTTAATTAAAAGCGGCATGATCCGTATGAACGGATTCCTTACCATGCGCACATTGGCTGCTACCTGGGCACGCAGATGCTTTTCCGTTACTTCATAATGCAGGAAATGATGCACTAAATCTAATATCTCTTCGAATGTATATTTCCCTTTGGTTGGGTCGATTTCAGGACAAACAAAAGCTGAAAAATTGCGCAGAGTTCTTGTATCATGGAAATTGCGCAGATTCACTGGTACTTGAATTCTAATTGGTAAAGGATAGCGGGGTGCTTCAGATAACTGAATTCTTTCCAAAACGAATAGATAAGCTGCCACCATATATTCGGTAATAGATACTCCGTATTTTTTTGTTTCCGAACGGGCTGCTTCGATGGGGATGGTGCCGGTGATGGTATTGAGATTAGATGGGGATATTAGAGATCCTTTGATGTGGTAAGCGCGGGACTTGGGATGACTACGTGTGGTGCTGCTGCCGGCGAAAATACGGAAACAGTCCTTTGATTCAGAAGGGTCGGGTATTTCCCTGCAATCCAGGATACCCTCCGTGGGCGGGATGGAATGCCCAAGCAGATTTAGATATTGGGCAATGAGTGTTTTCAAAAAGACCATGGCCCCAGCGCCGTCTGAAATAGAATGAAACACCTCTACTGCTATCCGACTGCCATGATATCTCACTCGAATCAAGAAGCCGCTATTTTCTTTAAAAGAAATATATCCACATGGATTGGAACTATTCTCTTGTATTGGTAAGAGATCATTGGAGTAGACGAAATAATGCCAGAAGAGTCCGGAACGCAGCTTTACGGAAAAGCTGGGGATACGTTTTAAGGTGGTGTTTAACGCGCGCTGAAGCAGATCAGGCCGCACCGGTTGGGTTAATGTCGCAGATACTCGAAAAACACCGGGGCGTTTGCGCCCGCGAATGGCTGTGTATAAATTAGCTGAAGTGTCCAGGCGGTACAATTTTTTGATGGTCTGACTTTGATGATTAATTGAATACATTATTTTTTTCTGATTGGATATTAATGATAATGCGTGAAAGTCGATTTGTATACAGTAAATTGTTTTGGGGTATTCAGGGCATACTAAAATCTTTGGGTATCAAAAATATCTCAAGTTGCAATTCCATGAATTTGAGAGGGGTAGATTTTATTTAAATCTTTTATCGGATAACTGAGATCTGATTTTGGATGCGTGTTTTTCCAGCCAACCAATACGGAGGTCTTTTACCGCTTCCATTTCGTGGACATATGGTTTGATATCAAGTAAGGGCGTCCCATCAATGACATCAATGTTTTCCACGTGAAGGATATGACCTTTAACCCGGATAAGTTTGACGACTGAAAGACCGATAGGATTGGGGCGTTTAGGAGCGCGAGTAGCAAAAAGCCCCCGTTCCTGATCGTCAAGAAATGGGATGACTTTTAGCTGATGGGATTTCGCAAGGTGAAAATGGTACAGCAGGTAAATGTGGGAGAATCCCTCCAAATCAGACAATGCCGGTATATATTTTTCATAAACTTCTACCTGCCCTTTTACACCACGCGCGGCTGATGGTTGGATGGGCATATCATGCAGTTTTGTATAAGGGGAATGAATGGTGCCTATCGGTTCGAGTTTTATTTCCATAGAGTAGCCTGTATCACCTTGATTGTTATTGTCATATTAATTATAGAGCGGGTGAGATTTAATATCAATAAATAATAATAAAAACCATTCGATCACCTGGAATGGTTTTTTGTGCCCCAGGCAGGAATCGAACCCACAACCTAGGCGTTAGGAGTGCCTCGCTCTATCCATTTGAGCCACTGGGGCAGTATGTCCCGATTATAGCATCAGGACATCCCTCTATCAAGCTTAGAAAACTGACCGCCGGCACCCGCCGGCGGTCGAAGGGAGGGATTCCCACCAGTTACCCGTTTTGGGAGTTCACAGCGCAAGGAGGGATGCGCTGCAAATTATTCTGGCGGTAAAAGACACTTTCTACTTATAAAGTTTTCAGTGCCTTAGTGACATAATATACCATTTTTGTCTGATTTGATATTAACAGAATGTAAAAATGTTAAGGTTTTTTTTGGAAGACATCAAGCCAATAGTCAACATCATCATCAGGATTTTTCGTCTTATTTTTTGGTCTGGAAGGATCTGTGAGGAGTTTGCGTGCAAAATCATCACTAGAAATGACAGAAGTGCCAACCGCGCGGGCATTATCAGCTATCCAATGATCGGAAGTAACAATGGTGTAATTATGGGCATCCCCACCAAGTTCTTTCAGCTGCAAGAGTATGGCCTGATCGGCTGAGCTTGGAAGGCGGACAAAATGAGCATTCAGGTAGGCGGTGTGATAATTGGAATGGCTGCTGAGTGAGGCTTGATCGAAGTAAACGACAGCTTTTTTACGGATTCGTTTAAAGTATTCATCGAGAAGGATGAAGAGAGAGTGTTCATCATCAAGCTGGTCAAGGCACAGTCCGGGAATCTTGGGAATGAGGTTGTGTCCGTCGATGAGGTATGGCATACAATCCTTATTATATGGGTTTTGTGCAATTCTACCACCGCGGAAATCAACTCCCTTTTTTAAGGTGCTGATGAAAATCTAGCAGGATAGTACCAGTATAAATCGTTTAGAATTATAGGTAAACCACAAAAGAAATGGATTATGTGATGGCTCAAGCATACTATCGAAAATGGCGGCCTCTGGACTGGGATGGAGTCATTGGCCAGGATCATGTCATACGCACAATTCACAATGCACTAGCAAAAAACCGTATCGCGCATGCATACTTGTTCTCCGGCCCAAGGGGTACAGGGAAAACGAGCACGGCGCGCATCATCGCGAAGGCTGTGAACTGCCTGACAGAAGATGAAAGCGCGCGTCCTTGCAATACATGCGACCATTGTGAAGCGATCAATGCAGGTCGATTCCTGGACCTAATTGAGATTGATGCTGCCTCTAATACGAGTGTGGATGATGTGCGGTCGCTGCGCGAAAAGATCAATTTTTCCCCGTCACAGGGGCGCTATAAGGTATACATTATTGATGAAGTGCATATGCTTTCCAACGCGGCGTTCAATGCGCTGTTGAAAACACTGGAAGAACCGCCCGCGCACGCGATATTTATTCTGGCCACAACGGAAGTGCACAAGATCCCAGCAACAGTGCTGTCGCGCTGCCAGCGGCATGAATTCCGGCGCATCCCGATCAATTATATTCAGGCTAATCTAAAGGAGATCGCTGAAGAGGAGGGGATAAATGTAGATGCGGCGGCATTGACCGAGATCGCCCGACAATCAACTGGCAGCATGCGCGACGCGGTTTCGCTGCTGGATCAACTGGCATCTACTGGAAGTGATGTGACACTCGCGTTGACAAAAGATGTTCTTGGAACCGCGGGGGGCGAAAGCGTGATATCTCTAACTGAAGCGATTCTGGCGGGAAATGCGGGAAAAGGAATTGCGATCATCAATCAAGCTTTGGATAATGGGAGCGATCCGCGCCAATTTGGACGGCAGGTCGTTGATTATTTGCGGGCTGTGCTGATGGTGAAAATGGGAAATTTGGAACAACTGGAAGCCGCATTGGAAGAACGGGACCGGCTGGAAGTATTAGCCAAACGCTTTAAAATGAGCAAACTGCTGGATGCCCTGCAGACCTTTGATCGTGCAGCACAGTATACAAGTGTGGGCTGGCAGCCGGGGCTGCAGCTGGAATTGGCGGTAACACGCTTGACCCAAAACGATGATAAAAAAACGAAGCAGGTGAAAAATAATCCAGCAGATGTAAAACGAACATCCAAATCGGAAAAACAAATCGTGCACCAAAAAACCGGTTCTGGACATGATAAGAAAAAAGCGACTCGGAAGAAGCAAGACCTACAAGAAAAAAAGGTCATGGAAAAGCAAGAAAACACCCCCGTTTCACGAGGAACTGAGCACAATAAGAAATCTGATAAAAGCGATATTCAGGCACAGTGGAAAGAAATTCGTGCGGCAGCTAAATTAATCTCACCAGAAACAGGGGCACTATTGAATTCATGCAAGTCAGTCAGCATACGGCGGGGGCGGCTGGTATTGGGATTTTCAAGCGGGATTCTCCAATCGAAAATGGAAAATGGGCATAATATCTCGAGCGCAAAACAAGCAATTAAACAGGTATCAGGTATGGATATGGATATTAATTGTGAGGTCGCTGGAAAGCAAAATAATCAACTGCCAGACGATTTGGATGTGGATCAAGATGGCATGCTTGGAGCGGCGCTTTCACTGGGCGGAAAGATGACCAAAGAAGAAAAATAAACGCGAGGAAAATAATTTATGATGAATAATATGAAGGGCGGCGGCATGATGAAACAAGTCATGCAGATGCAGAAACAGCTTAAACAGGCGCAAAAAGAACTTGAAAAAATGACCGTTACCGGGACAGCAGGGAATGGGGCAGTATCGGTAACGATGACTGGCAGCCAGAAATGCAAAGGTGTGAAACTGGATAGAGAGAATATTAACGATATGCATGCTGAGAAGCTCGAGAAATTAATTGAGCATGCGATATCCGATGCTCTGAAGAAATCAAGAGAATTAATGGCTGAAAAAATCGGTCCATTAAGTGGTGGATTGGCTGGATTGAAGTTTTAGGGAGAACAGATGTCTATACTGCCTGAGCCATTAGAGCGGTTAATTCTCGCGTTGGAGCGATTACCGGGTGTTGGCCCCAAAACAGCTTCGCGGCTGGCATTTTACCTGCTGAAAGCGCCCCCGGAACTTTCGGACGATCTTGCAGATGCGTTAAAAATGGTGAAAAACGGAACAGCCTTCTGCCATACTTGCTTCAATATCACCGATGCAGGGCGGGAGGAATGTGCGATCTGCGCAGATACAAAACGGGATAGGAGCGTGGTGTGTGTTGTGGAAGACCCTCTAGATATGGTAGCGTTGGAGAAAACAGCTGGCTTCAAGGGGCAGTATCATGTGCTGCAAGGGGCACTCTCCCCGATCGAAGGGATCGGTCCGGATGATATCAAGATATATGAACTGGAGGAACGGGTGAAAAGCGGGGGGATTGCAGAGGTTATCGTTGCCACGAACCCGAGCATGGAAGGCGATGCAACCGCGCTGTATTTACGACAACGCCTGGGTAAGTATCCCGTGAAGTTGACCCGTTTGGCACGCGGGCTGCCGGTGGGGGGTGACCTGGAATATGCAGATCAGAGCACACTCCTGAGGGCTTTAGCCGGACGGCAGGAACTTTAAATTTTCAATTTCTCCAAACAATCCCGAAGTGTGAAATACGGATGTTCTGCTTGGTAGGAGAGATTTTCATCTCTGTGATGTCATCCACCGCATTCTCCCATTCTTGCTGAAGTTCCAATTTCTGATCGTTTAGGTCCTCCTGAAGCGTTTTCAGGTCTTCCTTTATAATTCTCCAGAATAGTTTCGGCTTCTCTCAGACGCGTTTTAGCCTCAGTAGCCATGCGCACTTTGGTGGAGGATGAAGAGAGACCGGTCAATTTTCGCTTGGTCGCGAAATTTAGGAGAGATTCACCCACTTTTAGAGCAGTATCCAAGCTGCGCGAAGCAAGATTATTTTTATATTTATCTACCTTGAGTTCCTGGCGTTCAATCTTATTTTCAAGGGTGGTTTGTTTGGTTTTGAATTTACTTTCAAGCTTGTTCTCAGCTTCATTTAGTTTTTCCGCAGCCGCTTGTTTACATTGGGCATGGAAATCTTTCTCGCTAATTTCAGGTCCAGCAGATATGCTAAGAGCTTTAGAAGAACGAACGGAAACCGTATCGGTTTCATAGATCCAGTGTTCAAACTCCTTTTCCTGAGCAGACCACCAGGACGATTTTTGCATAAATTCAGGGACCTCTGTGAACTTGGCGCCGCTTTGAGGGCTGGTGAGCAGCTTATCGGTGTCCAGATTGGGTAGGATGGTATCTTCCCACATCTGCCCAGTTTCGCGCGGATTTTCGGCGATAGCGCTGATCGCGCGCGTAAATTCAACCGGAGGCCGCTGACGAAGATAGCGCACTTCAGCTACCGCGACAAGAGCGGGGGTGTACTTCTGTTTTCCAGAGCTAGTTTTGGCTGAGTAAAAATACTCCTGAATCGTACTCGGTAGAGAGGGTTTGCTGCTCATTGGTTTTTCTGTAGATCGTGAATGTGTTGCCTTTGCATCTTTCTTGGTTTTCGTGGTAGATTCGGGCGCGTAGGGTTTAGCTCCTGCGAGGGCGTTCAAATCTGGAATTTGTGAAATAGTGAGCGGTCCAGCTAAATAGTTCATTACCCAGCGTGTGTGGAAAACGGATGGTTTCTTTTCATGTACGTTGTGATATAAAAAAACGCGTTTGCCAAGGGAAGAAATAAGGCGGTCGATTTCAACCCGTTTGATACCCCCTGCTGCGCTTTCGAGACCGTCAAGAAGGCGCTGTTTATCCTGATCGGTCTGCAGGCGCCCGATCATCCAGGTACCAGCATTGGAGAGGGCTTTATAATCTACATCCACTGGATTCTGTGTGGTGAGTACAAGCCCTACACCAAAAGCTCTGGCAGTTTTAAGCAGGCGGATGAAGAGCGGTTTTGAGGGTGGGTTTGCAACCGGTGTGAATCACCAGTAATAATGTCACCATAAATTCACCAGTAATAATGTCAC
>CAZBCD010000090.1:0-8649 GCA_964490205.1 uncultured Pelolinea sp.
GAGACCACACTATTTACATTGCTAAGTGGTACTAAAAATGGGGTGCACCTCACTGACTGAACTTCACTTCTTATGAATAATCATGAATGCGCTTGAGCAAAACGCCAATAATCATGGTGAGGTATTTTTTAAAAAGCTGGAGATTTCCGGTTTCTATTAAATTAATGAATTGGAGGAGAAATGAATAGATTGTTTGACCCAGAAATGTTTGATTTCATGTTGGAAAGCGTGGACCATGATCGTTATGTGGTCGCGACGTACTATATCGAAGATACGCACCTTGATCAGGATTGGATTGAACACCTGCAACAAGTCCAGCGTATGGCACTCGAGGGATCCACATCAAGCTGGCAGCGCGTTAAAGAAGACACCGGTGAAGTGCGAGAGAAGTTAACCAGTAAGGTGCTCGGATATTACGAGATACCCATCAAGAATCCGCATAAGAAAGCAGCAATTATTCAACTGGGGTTTCCCATTGATGCCTGGGATACAAACTTGAGCGTACCAATGATGCTTCTGACGGTTTCAGGCAATGCGTTTGTATTTGGTGACCATGTGAAGTTATTGGATGTTTATTTTCCAAAAGAAGTTGCTGAGCGTTTCAAAGGCCCGAAATTCGGCATCAAAGGTATCCGAGAGAAAAAAGGTATCCCGGACCGTCCGATGGCTCTTCATATTATCAAACCAAAAATGGGCATGACGCCCGAGCAAACAGCGAATCAAGTTTTTCAAACCGCCATGGGTGGTGCCGATTTTGCCAAAGATGATGAGATGCTGAGCGAACTCGGTAATTCATCCTGGGAAAAACGGCTGGAAGCTGTATTAAAAGCGGTTGATAAAGCAGAAAAAGAAACTGGCAACCGGCTCACTTACATGCTCAGCATCACCGATTCTTATAAAAACCTGATCCCTAAAGCCAAGCGCGCGGTAAAATTAGGCGCGGAAGGGATTCTGGTCGCATATTCAGCCGGCCCCGCTGCCTTAAGAGCGCTTGCAGAAGATCCTGAGATAGACGTACCAATCTTATTGCATATATCCCACATGCTGGCTGGTCTCCACCACATCAATTTCCCCACATATTCCAAACTTTGCCGCATTTGTGGAGCCGATATGATGTTATCCCCTTGTATTTGGACAACCATTCCTGCCGTTTCACCGGAAGAATGCGCCCGGAACTACCAGGAAATGGTTGCACCATTCTATAACATTAAACGCACATTCCCCATGCCCGCTGCAGGCATGTATCCTGGATTGATACCCGTCCTGATGGAAGAATTTGGTAATGATATGATCATCCCCGCTGGTGGCGGTATGCTTGGCCATCCTATGGGCTACACCGAAGGTGCTATGGCCTGGCGGCAGGCAATTGATGCCACAATGAAAGGCGTAAAACTTTCTGAATACGCCAAAGATCATAAAGAGCTAAAAGCCGCTATTGAAAAATGGGGCATCAGAAAACGCCCTAAGACATACTGGGGTTATGTAAGCAAAGAGTTCAACCCGGAATATGCAGATAAGAATTTGGACCTTTAGTTCTTAATTCTCCTGGAAGTGAGCGTATGTTGGTTCTTATGAGCTGTAAATCATACGCTCGTTCTCTACTATAAAACAGAAAGATAAAGAAGAAAAATGAAAGCAAAATCTTTAACTCGACAAGTCTATCTGGATATGTATCATACCCTGAACCTTATTCGCCGTTTTGAAACCCGCGTGAACGAATTGTATCTTCAAGGGAAAATACCATCCACTTTGCATCTATACATTGGGCAGGAAGCGATTGCGACCGGGGCTTGTGCGCATCTTAAAAGCTCTGATTACCTGCTTAGTACCCACCGACCGCACGGCCATGCCATTGCTAAAGGTGTTTCAATTAGCAGCATTATGGCTGAGCTGTTTGGGAAAGCCACAGGCTGCTGCAAAGGCAAAGGTGGGTCTATGCATGTGGGGAATATTTCTGTCGGTATGTTCCCTGCTATTGCGATCGTTGGGGGTAATACACCCATAGCAGCCGGGGCAGCGTTAGCCCAGAAGATGCTAAAAAACAAGGGCATTACAGTTTGTTTCTCTGGTGATGGTGCAGCTAATGAAGGTGCTTGGCATGAAGCATTAAACGCTGCTGCCATTTACGATCTGCCTGTTATTTTTATCACTGAAAACAATTTATATGCCGCTTCAACACCATTTAACTTCAATTTTAAAATAGAAAATATAGCTGACCGGGCGTGTGCCTATGGTATGCCTGGAGTTGTTGTGGATGGAAATGACGTCATGGCAGTTTATGAAGTTGTTGGCGAAGCTATTGTACGTGCTCGCAGCGGTGAAGGACCAACATTGATTGAATGCAAGACCTACCGCCAGTGTGGGCATTCTCGCTCAGACCCGCGCAACTATCGATCACGTGAGGAAGAAGAAGTGTGGCTGAAAAAAGATCCCATCCCCAGATACCGGAATTTTTTGCTCTCAATGAACGATATAACCAGCGATGATCTTGATGTGATTGATAAAAGAATTGAAGCTGAGATCGAATCGGCGATTGAATTTGCAGAAAACAGCCCAGAACCCGATCCCGCTGAAGTATATACGGATGTATTTAAGGAGTAATAAATGGCAAAACTTTCAATAGCTGAAGCATTGCGTCAAGCAATCCGTGAGGAAATGTTGCGCGACGAACGTGTTTTTTGTATTGGCGAAGATATTGGTATTGAAGGTGGTTGGGGAGGTGCATTCACAGTAACACTCGGTTTGTCTGAGGAATTCGGGCATGATCGGATTATTGATGCTCCCATTTCAGAAATCGCACTTTGCGGGATGGCAATCGGTGCGGCGGTTGCCGGTATGCGTCCTATTGCAGATGTCCAATATGGAGATTTCTTGTTCTGTATGATGGACCAAATAGCCAACGAAGCGCCAAAATTATGTTATATGTCCGGAGGACAGGTATCCGTTCCGATGGTGATGCGTGCGCCGATCGGCTCTACACGGCGCGGGGCTCAGCATGCGCAAAATTTACAGGCATGGTTTACACATGTTCCAGGGTTGAAGGTTGTCGCTCCTTCCACCGCTTATGATGCAAAGGGATTGCTTAAATCGGCTGTACGTGATGGGAACCCTGTGGTTTTTTTTGAACATAAATTGCTCTACGGATCCAAAGGACCACGTAAGGTTGAAGGCGCTCTCAGCGCGGTTGGTGAAGTACCTGATGAGGAATATCTCGTGCCTATCGGGAAAGGGATAATACGTCGGGAAGGGGAGCATGTCACGATCGTTGCTATTCATAGAATGCTCTATACTGCTTTGGCTGCTGCTGAAAACTTAGCAAAAAATGGGGTTGAAGTGGAAATCGTTGACCCGCGGACATTGGTCCCACTGGATAAAGACCTTATTTATAGTTCAATCCGAAAAACTGGGCGCTTGGTCATTGTTGAAGAAGATAACCTAACAAATGGTTGGGGGGCGGAAATTGCAGCCTTAGCTGCAGACGAGGTATTTGAGTGGTTAGATGCACCCATCAAACGCGTTGCATCACCGGATGTTCCGCCTCCATTTGCACCAGTTCTTGAATACGAATATCTTCCTAATGAAGAGAAAATCATCGCAGCGGTTAAGGAAATATTATAAGGAGGAAATAAAATGCCCGTTGATATTATTGTCCCACCGCTCAGCCAGACCATGGATACACTGATCTTTGTAGAATGGCTAAAACAACCAGGAGAAGTAGTAAAAAAAGGGGAGATGTTGTTTTCCGTCGAAACAGATAAGGCAACCCTTGAAGTTGAATCACCAGCGAGTGGAACAATTTTTGCAGTATTTGCCACACCGCAATCCGAGATAAAAGTCCGTTCTGTGATTGGGAAAATTCTTTTACCTGATGAAGATCCCCAATCAGTAGAAGAGAAGGTAGATCAAACCGAGGTATCTAAACAGCAGGAGGAAAGCAAAATCAGAAGAACGCCCGAAAAGGTTAAGCAATCCGTAGAGGCTTCTTCAGCAGCGGATCGTGTATTCTCAAGCCCGCGTGCACGGCGACTTGCTGAACACTATCATATTGAAATTAAGGAATTATCCATTACAGGAAGCGGACCGCGCGGAATGATCGTTGAGAAAGATGTGCAGGCGGTTGTTGGTCAGATTGGTTTCTCTTCTAAAAGAGCAGATGATCGCATGGAAGAGATCCCACAAAGTAACGTGCGTAAGATCATCGCTGAACGTATGATGTACAGCCATCTCAATAGCGCACCCGTTACGTATATGTGTGAATGTGATGCTACGCATTTAGTGGAATATCGGAAATCTTTAATTGAAAAAAATGCGTCTGTGAATTACAAACCCACTTTCACTGATCTTTTCATCAAAATCATCTGCCAATTATTAAAGCACCATCCACTGCTTAATGCAACTTTTACCGATGATCAATTGAAGGTGTATAAGAGTATGCATATCGCTTTAGCTGTTGATACACCGCGTGGTTTGATCGTACCCGTGGTTAAAAACGCGGGCCAAATGAATTTAATGGAAATTTCAAGAAATCGCGGACAACTTGTTGACCGTGCACTCTCCGGGAAATTAAATCCAGATGATTTGACCGGTGGTACATTTACGATTTCGAATTTAGGTACGTTAGGGATCGATTTTTTCACACCTATTGTCAATCCACCACAGGTTGCCATTTTAGCGATTGGTCGTATTCGGGAAGTTCCGGCTGTTTATAATGGGAAAATCCAGATACGCCAATTGATGGGAGTTGGTGCAACCTGTGATCACCGAGTTATAGACGGCGCTCCCGCGGCTCGATTCCTACACGATTTCTGCAATTTTATTGAAAATATCCATCAAACAGAATTTAGTAAAAAATAATATAAAATGTAATTCAAATGAAATATCTATTGAATCACACTCTTGGTTATTATTAAAATATTTCTTGTGATTTTTACGAATTCACGAAAGGAATAAATATGGAAAATAAATTAGCTGAACTTATCGAACTTTCCCAAAAATTAGGCGATCCATCTCTCAATTTAGCAATTTTAGGAGAAGGAAACACAAGCACAGATATTGGAGATGGTACCTTTTGGGTAAAGGCGTCCGGCAGCCAATTATCAACCATCAATGAAAATGGATTTAGCCGCGTGTATAGTGAAAAGGCGCTCGATTTGTTAGATAACCCAACATTAGACGATACAGGTGTTGCGGAAGGATTGAAAAACGCCTTGTTTGATAAAAAAATGCGAAAACCATCTGTTGAGACTTTTCTACATGCAATATGTATATTTGAGTGCAAAGTAAAATGGATCGGCCACACACACCCTGTCTCCGTGATGTCAATTTTGTGTAGTAAGGAAGGAGTAAAACCTTTCCAAAGGCATATCTATCCAGATGAAATTGTGATATGCGGTGAACAAATTGCAGTTGTACCATATATTGATCCTGGTTTGTCCTTGGCGCGTGCTGTACGGGAAGAACTCCATCGGTTTATGGACACCTACGGCCATTCACCAAAGTTGTTGTTAATGGAAAATCATGGTATGGTCGCGCTTGGGCAACAAGCGAAAGATGTGATGGATATCTCATTGATGGCAGATAAATGGGCCAGAACGATATTAGGGACCTACACAATGGGCGGTTCCAAAAACCTGACTGATGATCAAGCGCGTAGAATTGAAACTCGGCCGGATGAAGAATATCGGCGAAAGGAGATTTCAAGTAAATCAAGAGCGTGATGGTAGGTAATCAAAATACTTTAAATAAGCTTGAAAAAAAGCTGGACAGCTTTGATCTGACCACACGCCAAACGGCGCTGCAAGAATTGATGGCGCTAGTAAGTGACAACGATAACTATTTACCACCCGAAAAAGAGATCGCAAACCTTCATTGCCACACATTTTTCTCATACAATACTTTTAGTTTCTCGCCAATGCATATCGCTTGGCTGGGAAAAAAGATGGGGATTAAATTCATGGGTATTGTAGATTTCGACGTACTGGATGGCGTGGATGAATTTTTAGAAGCGTGTCGCATCACCGGCATCTGCGGGTCAGCGGGCATGGAAACGCGTGCATATATTCCTGAGCTTTCAACCCGTGTGATCAACTCTCCCGGTGAACCAGGTATCAGCTACCATATGGGGATCGGGTTTTCATCTAACAAAACGAACCCAACTACCACAGATGATTTATACGTTATTCGCAACCGCGTACACCAACGAAACCGCAATCTTTTTGAAAGGGTTAAGCGCTATCTTGTTCCGCTTGATCTGGATTATGAGAGAGATGTTGTTCCATTAACTCCTGCCGGAAATGTGACTGAACGGCATATGATAACAGTCATTTTTGAAAAATCGTTAAAGGGAACCAAAAACCCAAATGTTTTTTGGGGCGAGAAATTGAATCTTAATGAACATGATATCCAAGAGAAAATGAAGGATACTTCTGCATTCAAAAACCTTTTACGAAAAAAGCTGATGAAACGCGGCTCAATAGGATATGTGCAGCCTACAATAGATGCGTTCCCATTAATCGATGAAGTAAACCGGTTGATTCAAGATTGCAGTGCTCTGCCTTGTATTGCCTGGTTAGATGGCACCTCTGAAGGGGAACAGTCCATTGACGAACTTCTTGAGTTAATGATTGAAAAAGGTGCGGCAGCTCTAAACATTATTCCTGACAGGAATTGGAATATTAATGATCCTGAGATCAAGCATATCAAATTGAACAATCTATACAAAATCATTAAATATGCTAATCACGCTCATTTGCCCATCATTGTGGGAACGGAGATGAATAGCGATGGGCAGGTGATGGTTGACAATTTTGATGCACCAGAATTAGAACCAGTAAATGAAAGCTTTATTAACGGAGCCTACTTTATCTATGGCCATACCCAAATGCAGAGTATTTGGGAAATGGGTTACCAAAGCCATTGGGCACATGGGCAATTCAAGCAAAGAAAAAATAAAAACGAATTCTACACACAAGCAGGCAGATTAATTCCACCGGAAATTAAGAAAGAGGTGGTAAAAAACCGCATTAATAAAAAAATGGCACCCAACCAGGTAATCAGCCAACTGAAGATACTTCAGCAGATGTAAATGAATACATATGATGCACACAGTAAGGGTGAAAAACCGACAAAAAAATCCAATCTGTTATAGGCGTTTTATTGAGCTGGACTGGAGAACTTGGGGAAAAATAATTAACCGATTGAAGTCCCTATTAAGCGCGCCTCTATAGATGATGATGTGTGCAATATGCTCGTCTTCCTTGCTTTAGACCAATCGAGCTAAATGATTGGGTCAGGTCGTCAATGCAACTGGCAGTCAACAAATTAACTAGATCATAGTTTGCTATAAGAGCATCGCTACTCACTATTTCTATTTGTTGTATCAGAATAATAAATAGCCGCGTTACAAACAAAGGTATTATCCAAACGCAGGCTGAAAAATCAGTTTTCCAAGTCATATGAAAAACGGCAAATCACAGGGAAAACCCTTGATTTGCCATTTGAAAACCTCTCTTTTAAATGAGTTTTTTGCTAGTCCTGCATCTCCTTTACCACTTGCTTGACTACATTACGGATGATTGAAGAAAGCTCAGATTTACTCATTGATTTATTTTCCCCAGAGGATGATTGGGCTGCAGGTTGTACCTGGCATTCTGATGAGTGGCAGTATCCCGAATATACATTGGATTCCATTTCAACAATCTTCTGATGCGTTTGGTGGAGCTTTTCAATGCTGTCAGGAGGTAATGGTTTTTCATGACCTAACTGGCGGGCATAGAAAATGATTCGAGCTGCAGCTTCAGCATGCTCAATTTTGATAGCTGCCTGGTAGATATCTCGGCCTACGGCCAGTATTCCATGATGATCCAACAGAACAACACTGTTCTCCCGTTTTCTAATTTCCGTCCGGATCGAATCCGCTAGTTCAACTGAACCAGGCGGCGCGTAGGGAGCGAGCGGAATCTTTCCGCCAAACATGACCTCTATTTCCGGAAGGACACTGGATGGCAGATCTAAACCCGCAACAGTAAACGCCACCAAAATTGGCGAATGACAGTGGGTCACGGAACAAATATCCGGGCGTTCTTCATATGCCGCTAAATGCATGGCAACTTCAACGGTTGGGGGGAGATCTCCCTCAATTTTATTCCCCTTTCGATCGATCTTTACGATCTGGGAAGGCCTGAGGAATCCTTTGCATAAGCGTGACGGGGTGATGAGCACTTCGGTATCATTCAGTATTGTTGACAGATTACCGTCGCTGCCGGTCATGAATCCGGCTGCATATAAGCGTCGCGCAACCTCACAAATATCACTTCTTAATGTCCACTCTAATTCATTCATGGTGCTCTTCTACCTCCAAATGATTGATCCTCATAGCCAAGTATTTACCAATGCATACTTTCTCAACAAATAGATTGTTGTTTTTATTATTCCCGTCTCGATCAACGATTTACCATCCTGGGTTGCAATAATGAATCTTGATAAACTATCGTATGCGGCATCCACTTCAACATAAGTTTTGAGCCTTGCTCTTAATATCCTCTTAGATATAGTATGCAACCTTATTTTTTAACTGGTAAAGACCACAAGACATCTATATTACTAAAATAATAGCACAACCGATTTATAATGTCAAGTTTTATTGTGTAG
>CAZBCD010000091.1:0-8539 GCA_964490205.1 uncultured Pelolinea sp.
CATTCACCCACTTTCAATCCTTGAAATATATAAAGATTTCTTGGACTGCCTTTACATCGACCATATAGATTTTACGGAGGAAATGAAAGACGGTCTATCGGGTATAATCATAAAATCTGGGAAAATACTTCTCCCCGACATTGTTGCCAGAAAGAAATTAGCTGAGAATATAATCAAGCATCTAGAAGAAAAAAATAATTAACCATGTCGCTTTGTGCGATCATCCCCATAAAACCATTACGGAGAGGAAAATCCCGCCTCTCGAGTGTATTATCTGCAGATAAGAGAGAGGGATTAAACCATTATTTATTATCCTCCACCCTAAAATGTCTTAAAAATATAAGAAAAATCGATCACATACTTGTTATCAGCTATGACCCATCAGCGCTTACACTTGCCAGGAAATTTGGCGCCAAAACCGTTTTAGAAAATCGAAACACAAATATCAATCGCGCTTTACGCAAAGCAACATTAGCCGCAAAGGCAATTAATTCCTCGAAAATTCTTATTGTTCCTGCTGATTTACCGCTTATCACAAAAGATGATATTCTTGCAGTACTAAAAATTTCCGGGAATCCCCCAGAGATAGTAATTGTCCCTAACAGAAAGATGAGCGGCACTAATGTGTTATTGATAAATCCAATTGGTGCGATAAAATATGATTTTGGTGAGTGGTCCTTTAGAAAACATATCGAACAAGCGGAAAGAAAGAAAATCAATATCAAGATTTGCGAACGAAAGAATCTATCTTTTGACCTTGATTTACCAGAAGATTTAGAATTTCTAAAAGCAAGTATGATTAGAAATACTGATTTCATTAACCAGATAATTCAGGAGGTAAAGCCATGAAAAAACGTATAGCACTATATCTACAGGATGCACATGATCTGAGAGATGGTCTTGAATATGCTCATTATGCAGAGGAAAAAGGATTCGAGGCCATCTGGCAAGCTGAAAGCCGATTGGTAAGGGATGCTATTGTTCCAATGGCTGCATATGCTGCTGTCACAGAAAAGATAATTGTTGGATCAGGTGTTATTAATAACTGGACAAGAAATATTGGACTTTTAGCATCCACGTTTTTAACACTTGATGATCTTGCAAAAGACCGCATCATATGTGGGGTTGGTGCGTGGTGGGATCCGCTTGCGAAGAATGTTGGAATAAACCGAAAGAGACCTTTAACCGCAATGAAAGAAACTGTTCTAATCTTAAAACGATTATTAGCCATGGAACGTGTTACTTTCCATGGAGAATTTATTCACGTTGATGGAATTGAATTAGATGTGGTACATGGACGCAAGGAACCAAGAAATGTACCAGTTTATATTGGAGCAACAGGTAATAAGATGATGGAATTATGCGCGGAAATTGCCGATGGCGTTGTCTTGAATTACTGTGTCCCCCCGGAATACAACATCAAAGCAATGGATTTATTATCTAAAGGAGCAGCGAAAGCCGGTAGAACTATTGATGATATAGACCGCCCGCAGTTGGTAGTATGTTCCGTGGATAATGACCATGATAAGGCGATTGATTCAACTCGTGAATTGCTTACTCAATATTTAGCCCAGCAGCCTCATATTGCCAAAGCTTCAGGCGTATCGATGGATATTGTCGAAGAGATCCAATCCATTTTAGGATGGCCTGCCACACATGAAGAGATACAAAAAGCAAAGCACCTGGTACCGGACGAATTAATTTATCGAATTACAGCTTCCGGAACTCCCAATGAGGCAAAGGCAAAAGTTGCAGAATATATTAACAGTGGCAGCACATGCCCAATTCTCTATCCTGTAGGCGGTGATGTAAAATTGCTAATTGACACTTTTTCTCAAGAATAGGAATCACTATAATGCGTCAGCCCATTTATGTGGTCGGTCATGTAAATCCAGATACAGACTCAATCTCTTCAGCTATTGGGTACGCATGGTTGCTAAGAGAACGCGATGACCTTGATGTTATTGCCGCACGATCAGGTGTAATTAACAAACAAACATCTTGGGTATTAAAATTTCTTGGAATTGACGTTCCCTGTCTGCTAACGGATGCATCTCCAAGATTCGAATCTGTTGCCCGGCATTACGATACAACTACTCCTGACAGGCCATTAAGGGATGCATGGGCTATTTTTAGCAAAACAAATGGAATCGCCCCCATCGTAGATGAAGAGGATATTCCTTTTGGGTTAGTTACAGGTAAAAGTTTATTTACATTAATTAATCAGTTAGTTGGTCCTAAACCTGATAAACAAACAACTACTCTAAACGAAATTCTCGAACTACCATGTCGAGAAGCTGCAGACACCACGATAGAGAAGTTCAATAAATCAACCAGAATTCGAGACTTATTGAAGAAGGTGTTGAGAGAAGAACAGACCGAGTTTTGGGTTGTCGATGACGAGGGGCATTATATTGGAGTCGTTCGACAACGAGATGTACTAAGTCCTCCCCGCATGAAACTCATTTTAGTCGATCACAATGAAGCGCAACAATCTGTAGCAGCTTTAGATGAGGCTGAATTAATTGAAATTTTAGATCATCACCGCCTGGGAAACCCCCCCACAAATGCACCTATTAAATTCTCCGTTGAACCAGTGGGGAGCACTTCCACCTTGGTTACAGAGAAAATCATTGATGCTGGCTTAGCTCCACCACCAGAAATCGCTGGATTATTAATTTCTGGTATTGTTTCAGACACTTTGAATTTAATATCTCCTACTACAACACCAAGAGACCAAGAAGCGGCAAAGAGATTGACACGATGGGCATTTACCGCCAAAGCAATTTTAAAAGATGAAACTTTTGAATCTTTTGCTGAAAAAATATTAGGAGCTGGGTCTGGACTTAGCAGCCAACCGTCCTCTGAAATCATCCGAAGAGATGTTAAAACTTATGACTCAGGAGGATACAAATTTGCGATTTCACAAGCCGAAGTGAGTGATTTATACGAATTAAATAAATATAAAAATGAATTACAAACCGCTTTGGGTGAATTCCGTGAAAGAAAAGGTTTTGATTTTGCAGTATTAATGGTTACTGATGTTGTGCGCGGGTCTAGTAGAATCATGATGGAAAATACACCAGCGATATTAGAGGATCTTCCATTCATAAAAAATAACGACGGAACATTGATCGCTAAAGATATGGTTTCTCGTAAAAAACAACTTGTTCCTACCATACTAAGCTTATTAGAAGGATAAGTGGAGGCATGCATGTGGAAACAATATTACACAGTAAGCCGCATAGATGATGCATTAGATATTCTTGATAGTGAGCGAGAAGAAGCTAAGGTAATAGCCGGCGGAACTGATCTTATTCTAGAAATTAAGAACGGTCAGCATCCACATGTAAAAACACTAATTGATATAACACGTATTAAAGACCAGGATAAGGTTTGGATTGATGATGGATATGTGAATATAGGTCCTCTCCTTACGCATAACCAATGCCTTGTTTCCGATGAATTGATCAAATTTGGATTTCCGTTAATTCGGGCAGCCTATTCTGTTGGTGCCCCGCAAATTAGGAATATTGGTACTGTAATTGGAAATTTAGTCACTGCCTCACCGGCAAACGATACAATAACACCATTAGTTGCGTTGAACGCTGAGATAATAATCCGTTCAAAAATAAAAGAATACACAGTTAAACTTATTGACTTTTACACCGGCGTTAGAAAAACTGTGATGTCTCCCAACGAAATGGTGGTCGGTTTACGATTTCCAAAAATGAAATCCAATCAAAAGGGCGCATTTGTAAAATATTTATTACGTGAAACACATGCAATTTCTGTAGCGAATGTAAGCGCAATTCTAACCTTGGATGGTTCGGATATCAGGGAAGCAATCGTTACGTTAGGAGCTGTCGCGCCCACTATTATTCATTCTCACAAAGCAGAAACATTCTTAACCGGAAAAGTACTTTCCCAGGAGAATATAGAGCGATCTGCTGAATTAGCTGGACAGGATGCATTACCGATCGATGACATCCGTTCATCAGAAAAATATCGCAATCATCTGATTCCAGTCCTCTTAAAGAAAGCTTTATCGAGTATCAAAGATAGATCATGGAATATGTTTGATTATCCCCCAGTTTTATTATGGGGAAAGAAAACTGAATTCATTACTCCTATTGAGAAATCAATTAAACATGATAAAAAAGCACCGATAGAAATTACACTAAACGGAATCAAAAAAACATTTGATCATGGTCAAAATAAGACCCTATTGGCATTGATACGAGATACAGCCAGATTAACTGGTACAAAAGAAGGCTGTGGAGAAGGAGAATGCGGCGCTTGCACTTTACATATAAATGGTCTTCCTGTATTGAGTTGTTTGGTTCCCGCACCCAAAGCTCATGATAATGATGTCACAACAATTGAAGGACTGGCGGAAGACAACGAACTGCATCCTATTCAAGAGGCATTTGTGGAAGCGGGGGCTGTTCAATGCGGTTACTGCACCCCGGGGTTTATTATGTCAGCAGTAAAACTTCTCGAAGAAAAACCTCGCCCAACTGAAATGGATATCAAACAAGGCCTATCGGGGAATATATGCCGATGTACGGGATATTACAGCATCATAGAAGCTGTCGAAAAAGCTTCCCATAAAATTAAAGATCACATATAGTATGGAGATGTCAATGAAATCTCATCTTATTGGACAATCAATCAAAAGAAGAGACACATATGCCAAAGTAACTGGCACTGCTAAATATCCCGGAGATTTTTATGATCCAACCCAATTGTTCATGAAGATTCTTTTTTCTGAAAGACCGCACGCAATTGTAAAGAGTATTGATACTAAGAGAGCAGAAAATCTGGATGGGGTAGTGGCCATATTATCCGCAAAAGATGTCCCTTGTAATGAATACGGATTAATGAAGCCAGATCAACCAGTTTTATGTGGGCCAGGGTCGAACAAGAAATATGGAAATCATGTCAGGTGTGTGAGCGATCAAATAGCTGTTGTAATCGCAGAAACTGAGACTATCGCTGACAAAGCCCGCGCTCTGATCAATGTTGAATATGAAGACCTACCCGTTATCACAGATATTGAAGAAGCAATTAAAGATAATGCGGTAATAATTCACCCAAATAATGGTTCTAATATTTTCAGCCAGTTTCGTATAAAAAATGGGGCTATGAAATCAGGTATTCATTCATCTGATTTCATCATTGAAGATATGTATGAAACCCCTGCTCAAGAACATGCCTATCTTCAACCAGAAGCCGGGTATGGATTCATTGACGAGGAAGAAAGAATAACCGTGGTAGTAGCAGGGCAATGGGTACATGAAGATAGAGAACAAATCGCACACGCGTTGGATATCCCAGAAGAAAAGATCCGTGTCATCTATCCAGCAATAGGTGGAGCATTTGGTGGCAGAGAAGATATGTCCATCCAAATCGTATTAGCTCTTGCGGTGATGAAATTGCACGAACGCAATATCGATCGACCAATACGGATTATATGGTCTAGGAAAGAATCAATCATCGGGCATCATAAAAGGCATCCATACAAATTAAAACTTAAATTGGGTGCTACAAAAGATGGAAAATTAACTTTTCTCGAAGCGGATATCACCGCAGATAGCGGCCCTTACATTTATACATCCAACAAAGTTCTTGCAAATGCAACACTTATGATTGTCGGTCCATATCATATACCTAACGTATCAGTTGAAGCTCGCGCAGTTTACACAAATAATTTGCCAAACGGCGCATTTCGCGGTTTTGGTGCTCCTCAGGCGTGTTTCGCGATAGAAATGCAGTTGAATAAAATGGCTGAAGCAATAGGGATAGACCCCGTTGAACTTCGGTTACGAAATACTATCAAGGAGGGTCAACCTACATGTGTTAGAAGCCCGCTTCCAAAGGGGATAACCATCGATAAGGTCATAGAAGAATGCGCTGAGGAATCTGGATGGAAGAAAAACGGCGGCACATTGAAGTGCCATAAGAAAACAGTTGGAGCACAGGAGAAGCATAAATTACGAGGGATTGGGTTTGCCTCTGGATATAAAAATGTTGGTTTTTCATATGGTGCCCCGGAGAGTTGTTGGGCTGATGTTGAACTGCACGGCACGAAGAGAATTGAAAAATTAATATTATCGCATGCTGGTGCGGATGTGGGACAGGGGGCACATTCAGCTTTTATTCAAATTGCAGCAGATATTACTGATGTGGCATTAGACAAAGTTGAATTGATTGCCTCTGATACATCCCTAACAGGTAATTCTGGAAGTGCCTCTGCATCCAGAATGACCTTCATGGCAGGAAACGCGATCATTGGTGCAACTAAAGAAGCGATGGAAAAATGGAATAATGGAGAAAAACCAGCAAAATCAACATATGTATATAAACCCCCAAGGACAACACCTTTTGATACGGAAACAGGTGCTTGTACGCCAAATTTCTCATATGGGTATGTTGCGGAAACAGTTGAAGTCGAAGTAGATACAGAAACCGGCAAGGTATCGATTCTAAATGTAAAATGCGCTATTGATGTTGGAAAAGCGATCAATCCGAAACAGGTAAAAGGTCAAATTGAAGGTGCTGTTGTTCAAGCTGCTGGATATACTTTGCTTGAAAAATTTATCCAAGAAAATGGTTTTGTGAAAACTGATAGTTTAGCAACCTATCTCATTCCAACAATAATGGATATCCCTGAGAAAACAGACTCGATCATAATTGAAGAAGCAGATCCAATTGGTCCTGCAGGCGCACGAGGGATGGCTGAGATGCCATACATACCCTTTGCTCCTGCAGTTTTATCCGCTGTCCACAATGCGACTGGGATCTGGATTAATTCTTTCCCCCTCACTGAAGAAGTGGTTCTTCAAGGCCTTGGCCTCATTAAATAGATCGCGTATTCAAATATCTGGAATTCTCCTTGCTTCAGGAGCATCAAGGCGGATGAAATCAGCGAAGCAATTGCTTGAATGGCGTGGGGAATATCTTATCAATCATATGGTTAAGAGAATCCTGGAATCACAAATAGATAAGTTGTTTGTAATCCTAGGCAATCGTTATGATGAAATTACCAAAGTAATTGACCCAAGACCTAAAATAGTCAATAATCCCGGATGGATTATCGGAAAGAGCAGTTCTATAAAAATGGGGGTTATTTCCGCGAAAAATATCTCTGATGGAGTGATTTTCTTTCTGGTTGATCAACCTTTTATCAATAAGGCGATAATAAACACGCTCATAAGTGAATTCCAGAATTCGACAGATAATATTGTTGTTCCGCGCGTTGACGGACGCTTATGTAATCCTGTTTTGTTCGGAAAGAAATATTACAAAAAATTGATGAATTTATCAGGCGAGCAGGGCGGTAAGGAAATCATAAATAAAGCGAATGATGTTAGATGGGTTGATTGGGAAGACAAAAATTTATTACTTGATATTGATACGGAAGAAAATTATAAAAATTTGTTAAAGAATTATCCATCATCATCTTCATGAATGAGTAATTTGTTCAGTAAAACTTGTGCTTTATTAAAATCAATTGATTTCACGAAAATCTCAACCTCACCTAAAGGAGTATTGGTAAAACCATAAAGAGTACCAAGACTCTCCTCATATAGAATAGGTTCTATACCATGTGAACTAAGATAAATTTTTTTGATCTGCGCATCTAAATACCCCTGTGCAACCCATACTAATTTAATTTTTTCTTTATTCATCAAAATTCATCTTTCTAACAAGCCTATGCTTGCGATATTCTATTTTTGATCTTATTTTTTCTTTTGCATTATTGATAGTTTCTTGGCCAATTATTTCCATTGCTCGGTATGTCCATTCCAGCGCTTGACTATAGGACTTCTCTTTGTGCTCAAAATATTTAGCCAATTCAATGCAGGATATATAATCTCTAAATTCAGCGGCTAATCTCCAATGATATGCTGCCTCATCCCATTTCCCTTGTTTTTTATTAACTAACCCAAAATTTCTATGAATAAAGGCGGAATTTTCAGGACCAAATCCTTTTTTGATGCCAAATTGATAATAATATGATGACAATTCCAATTTATCTTGTTGCTGGTAAATTCGGGCTAATGAAGCAAGATCCGTTCCCTCAATGCCATTCATGTTGTCGTGATTTGTAATGAATTGATTAATGTATTGGAAAAGAGCTGCTAAAGAGATTACATCTATTTTGTTATGATAAAAAACACCTTCTAATGTGACCGGGTCTTTTTGGTCAAGATAATCAAAGTAGATCTGTGGGATAAACCAGCCTGGAATTTCATCATCAGATCTAGCAAATTTAAGGATTCCCCTTTCTATTTCAGATAATTTACATGTTTTCAGCCTCATTTTCCAAATCTTTCTTGTAAAGTATAGAAGATCAAGGTGATGCTTTGAAAGCGCAGAAAATTGTAATCGGTGCATTATAAATCTGTTCTTTAATAAGGGTATATCAAATGATTTCCCATTGTATGTACTAATAATTGAGTATTGTGACAGTTTATCATTGTCATTCACCAGTGAATATGTCACCCTAATCCACCAATGAAAATGTCACCCC
>CAZBCD010000092.1:0-8535 GCA_964490205.1 uncultured Pelolinea sp.
GGGGTGACATTTTCATTGGTGGATTAGGGTGACATATTCACTGGTGAATGACAGTGGGTTTGCAACCGGCGGAAAATAGCCATGAATCTCATCGAAATAGACAAGCGCGCGCAAGTCGCCAGTTCCCCGCTGTTTACGCATCCATGTCTCCACAGCGGCATACAGCAGTGTGACGAAGAACATACGCTCGGCATCATCAAGATGTGCTAAATAGAAGATGGTATGGCGCGGCTTTCCATCGGGCATATAGAGCATACGCTCGATATTTAATGGTTGACCTTCGATCCAGCTTTGGAAAGACGGGGAAGCAAGAAAATTGTTGAGCCGCATAGCCAATTCGCTACGGTCCTTCTTGGGGAAGAAATCATTAAGGGAAAAAGCACCTAACTGATCAAAAGGTGGAGTTTGAGTCTGTCGGATAAGATCCAACAAGTCAAGGGATGTTCCGCCCTGCCAGTGATATTCAATGATGTTAGCAAGCAATATATGTTCACGAGAACGCAAGGGATCGATATCCTTCAGGCCAACCAGGGTTAAAAGCGCAGTAACGGTTGAGGAAATCTTTTCGCGTAAAATCTCTTCATTCTTATCCCAATCAATACTGGGTGCTTGGAATGAAGAAAGTATATTTACCTGCATACCGGTTGTAGAACCTGGTGTGTAGATGGTACGATCAACAGCATCTTTGAGCGTTTGGATCTCCTTAGAGCCCATTCCCCAATCCTTGAGCCCTTTCTTCCATAGCGCGGCTGTTTTTTCCGCAACTTCGGGAATTGTTTTCTTTTCGCGGCGGGCCCTGTTGGCATCTATCCAGGGAGCAAAATCTTCAGGTGTGAGATCGGGGAAGGAAAGAACCAGGTTAGTGAGATCACCCTTGGGGTCGACTACAATAGCAGGGATTCCCTGCAGAGCTGCTTCTTCAAGTAATCCCACACATAAACCAGTCTTACCTGAGCCAGTCATGCCGGTAACAATGGCATGGGTGGTCAGGTCGGGTGGATCGTATTTTAAGAGATCATTTGTGATCGCGTTCTTCTTGAGATTAAATATTTTGCCAAGATAAAATTTGTCATCTTTGCCCATGAAAACCACCTTTTCTTGTTAGAGTAATTATACTCATTGGCACTTTTTAAGGGAAAGGCAATCACATGTATGTATAATCAATTAAATCTTTTTATATATAAAAACTATGGTCATAGATTTCATCACGTACCAACTGCAAAGTACTGGAGGGAAAGAGTACCATCAAATCCCCGGCGTCCTCGTGGAACATGCCGCACGAACTACTAAACGGCACCGCCAGGGTGATTTGCTGGCAATGTTCCTCTCTTTTTCAGGTGAACACCGCTATTTAAACGAAGAGATTGATGAACTAATAAGGACGGCAAGCGGTATTTTCTTCCATGCGCAAGGGTCGGTCACAAGGGCGATCCAGTTGATAATAGAGGATCTCAATAAACGCATTCTGGAACGAAACTTGGACAGAGGGTACGAGGGTGTTCAAGCGGAGGGTTCGGTCAATATCACTGTACTGCATAATGGCTGGTTGTTTATGGGGCAGGTAGGTGATGCACAAACATACACAATAGGTCCTGAGCGGTTTGAACGGTATGGTGAGGATGGGGACTCAACAGGAAAATTGGGTCGAAGTAAACGAATCCAACCCCGCCTATATCAGTGTGAACTGCAAGCAGGCGACTTGATTCTGATGAGCCCACATGCCCACGCTTCATGGAAGGCTTATTATCTTTCAGGAAGCACTGAACTGACGATGGCACAGGTTAAACGCAGACTGCAAAATCAAATGATTCAAGATTTTTCTGTCTTGGCGATCAAGACCGAAGATGGGAACGGAAAAGTACGTGATGGAATTTGGAAGATTGAAGAGGAAAAAACTTCTAAGGTAGAAGAAAAACATGTTTCCGAAGACCAACCAGGCAAAGAAACAGCTGAATTTGAGCAAGATATCCATCAGGAGGTAAAACCAACCTCCAACCAGATGGAAGGGGATATGCAAATCACTGAAGAAAAAACTCAAGATCTACAGGAAGTGATCCGCTTAGAAAAAAATGATATTCAGGTAACCGCTGGCGAAACAGAGCAAATACAACCAGGACAGCAATATAAGCCAGGAGTGGAAAAAAAATCAGCAGAACAGTACAGTAAATGGCTAATTGGGCTTGCGAGGATATGGATGCGGGGAAAAACATTACGTGCAAAGCTACAGTTATCATTTGGACGATTTAAACGTAAGTTCGCTCCGAAAAGAACAAAAATACAAACCAGTGAATCATTTACATGGATGACCATTGCAGTGTTAGCGATCCCTCTGATCATGATTCTTTCTTCGTTAACTGTGTATACACGATTTGGAGAGGAAGAGCAATACAAGATCTTCATTGATGAGGCACAAGCGACCGCACTGCTCGCGGAAAATGAAGATGATGCGATTAAACAACACGATTACTGGAAGGATGTACTGGCTCTTACATCAAAGGCGGAAGAATTCCTGGAAACGAATGAATCACGACAGTTATTTCAAAAGGCGCAATCAACCATGGATGAGATGGATTTAGCGGCACGATTGGATTTTCGGCCAGCATTGACACAGTTTTTTCCGGATGGAGCGTCGATCAGCCGCATCAAAACGAGTTCTTCCGGTGTCTATTTATTAGACAACAATTCCGGGAATGTGCTTCGAATCTATTTGAACACAAAAGGTTTTTATCAATTAGACGAAGAATTTAGATGTACACCTGGTCCGTACGGATTGGTGACTGTAACAAAAGTAATAGATTTTGTAATTCTCCCCGCAAACAGTGAGAGCTATAAAATCATGGCATTAGATAGAGAAGGTAACTTACTATACTGCCAGCCGGGTGAACCGCCGGTTTCACGTACTTTAACCATACCAGATGGCGGCTGGGATCAAATCATCGGTACCGCGTATGCGAATGATGTTCTATATGTTATTGACGCTGGCAGGAGCATGGTATGGGTATACGCAGGAACCAGCACGGAATCTACAGGCATGTCAGGGATCGTTTTTGCAGAAAGCCCGAACCCGTTTTTTGATGAAGACATACCAGATCTGGGCGGTGCTGTGGATGCATCTATTAATCAGGAAGACCTGTATATTTTGCATGATGATGGGCATATGACGCTTTGCCAATACAGCCAGTTAAAGGAGGTGAAATTAACCGGATGTGAAGATCCCGCACCGTTCACAGATAATCGTGTAGGGATTGAGAACACGAAACCATGGATTTTCATGGGCACACATTTTATCGGCATGCAGCAGACACAATTGCCTGATGCTTCGCTTTTCCTTCTGGATGAAATCAGCGGCGCTTTGTATCAATTCAGTTACCAGTTGAACTTAGAGCGTACCCTCAAACCACAAAACAACCGAAATTACCCTATGCCTACAAGCTCT
This sequence comes from uncultured Pelolinea sp., assembly GCA_964490205.1. Classification (GTDB taxonomy): domain Bacteria; phylum Chloroflexota; class Anaerolineae; order Anaerolineales; family Anaerolineaceae; genus Pelolinea. Next base: position 3,437 of record CAZBCD010000092.1, read on the forward strand.
CCCAGTGGATTTGGGATTACGCCAGATCAAGAAGTGTTTCTGGCATATGGCAATCAGTTGTATATCGCGCCTATGAAATAATTTTCCATTTTCTTTTCAACCAAAGTTCAGGAAGGTTCAGGGATCAAGAGATACTGTTCTGATTCTTGTGTAGCCCAGCGTGCCGCGCGATGAAGATCCTGTAACGAGAGTAGTTCGTCATGGCAGCGGAATGAGCATCGATATTTAGAGCGATCGGTGTGCCAACTGTTACTGTCCGGCAGACTTTCTATGCATCGAAGAACGGCAGCAATATTATCATTATGTGTGCAACCACTGCTAGTTAGACAGGCGCGAAATTTTTATGTGTATATGATGTGTTTAACACGCCCTAAAATGAAAACTGCAGTTCATTTCCTTTGGGAAATACTATAATGATTGAAAATTAATTTGGATTCTAAATGCATAGGGAAATTGACCAAGCTTCAATACAAACACCAACGCTGATCCTTAATGAGGAACAAGCAAAGAAGAATCTGCTGACAATGGCAAGAAAGGCATCTACACAGAATATCCGTTTTCGGCCGCATTTTAAAACACACCAGTCTGCACAGGTCGGGGAATGGTTTCGGGACGCTGGAGTTACACAGATAACAGTTTCATCTGCAGCAATGGCTGAATACTTTATAGAAAATGGTTGGAAGGATATCCTGATTGCATTTCCGGTTAATATCCGTGAAATTAGGAAGATACGTGCGATCGCGCACTCCGTACAGCTTGGGTTGTTGACTGATTCGGAAGAAAGCGTAGAAGTGCTCGGGCGTACCTTGGATACGCAAACGGATATTTGGATCAAGATCGATTCGGGTATGGGGAGAGCGGGGCTTTGGTGGGAAGATTGGGAGGAAGTTAGCAGGTTAGCCAATCTGATCATGGGCTACCCTCAACTGCATCTGCGGGGTTTATTGACACATGCGGGGCAGACATACCACGCCCACTCCAAAAATGAGATACTGGATCTATACCAAGAGAGCAATTCGAGGATGAGTCTATTGAAAGAACAGCTCGAAGAAAGGGGCGTGGGTGGGATAGAAATATCCGTTGGAGATACACCAGGCTGCTGGTTGAGCGAGAACCTGGGACGAGTGGATGAGATCCGTCCGGGGAATTTTCTGTTCTTTGATGCGATGATGTTGGAATTGGATGTATGCCGCTCAGATGAAATTGCTGTTTGTGTTGCCTGCCCGGTTGTATCAACTTATGTGCACAGGCATGAGGTTGTCATTTACGGGGGTGCCGTACACCTTTCGAAGGAAATGATAGAGTATAGTTCGCCATCTAAGTACGGTTATGCTGTTTTCTCCAAAGATGCATCGAAATGGAAGGTAAACTCATTAAATTTTGTTCGGTCATTATCCCAAGAACATGGCGTAGTCAAATTGGATAGTAAAAGTATTAAAAAAGTAAAAGTTGGCGATCTTTTATATATTATTCCTGCCCATTCATGCCTGGTTGTAGAAGCGCTGCATAGATATCAAACACTTGAGGGTAAAGTGATCGGAACGCGTTTTGCTTAACTGCTTAAAACCCGATGAGGATAATTGGTACTGGAATAAAGGTAAGCAAAAAGACAGCTACTGCCAGACACCCCAGCCATTTACGTGTGGTATCTAATTGTGTTACCTGATCAAGCGGTTCGGCATACCTGCGCCCCATGAAGAACAGGATGCCTGCCCACATCCACCATCCATTCCAGAAAAATCCAAGTATGAACAACCCGCCGATAATAACCGGTAAAGCAAGTTGGGCGGTTTTTTTACCAAAAACGGTTTGAAAGATATGGCCGCCATCCAGTTGACCAACAGGGAGAAGATTGATTGCAGTAACAAAAAGCCCTGCCCACCCTGCCCAAGCTACCGGATGGAGCATAACATCCTGCGCACCCCATGGGAAAGGCATGCCGGTGAAAAAATATTGTGCCCAATACACCGCAAGTGATACACCACTAAGCCCAAGCGGTTGGGGAAGGAGTTTTCCAAAGGTAAGATATTTGAGTAATAAGTAAAGGAGGGAACTACCTTCCATCTGTAAACCAATGCCGGCATCCGCGGAGAGGGGGAGTGTGTTCAACTCTGATAATCTTAAACCGATGATCAGGACGACGATCGCGACGATCAACCCACTAAAGGGACCTACAACAGCGATATCAAATAATACCCTCCTATTGTGCGGCAGTGAGCGCATGTTAATGAAAGCACCCATCGTTCCGAAGGAACTTAAAGGAAATGGGATGAAAAAAGGAAGGGAGACATCGACACCATTCTTTTTCCCGGCGAAATAATGCCCAAATTCGTGCGCACCTAATATGGCTAGCAAAGAAACTGCAAACGGCCAACCACTTTTTACAAGCGTCCAGATAATTTGGACAGTATCACCGGATAATTCACCCTCATAACCGTATAAGCCGCCGGTGAACAGCACACTGATCAATGTAAGTAGAAACATTAAAAGATTCAAGTGAGGTCGACTTTTTGAGTTTTCCACTGATTTTGGCAGCAGCATAAGAGATTGTGTGCTGCCATCCTGGCGGAGAATTGCCATAAGATCGTATGCCTCTAAGGCGGTGGCTATCTGGTCGTATCCCTTTATGCTATCTTTATGTTTCAGATTTCCTTTATAACGGGCAATAAAAGGTTGCTTCGCATCCCCGTAGGTGGTGTTGTCGATAGCAAAAAATCGCCCAATGAGGGCATCCAATTTTGATAAATCGTGATCTGTCAGCATTGTCGTTTTTCCGATGATTGGTATTAAGGCGGGGATGGATGGGAGTCGAACCCACCGCGGCTCGCATAGCGACCTGCCACCGATTTTGAAGACCGAGGAACCCACCGGGACTCAACCATCCCCATCATTATAAGGATAATCGACAAAAAAGTGTTTGTAAAGAGGATTTAGATTTTAGTTGATATGCTCAGAACAAAAGCTTTTATAAGCAATATGAGAGAGATTATCACATTCATAATGGATATTGTTATAATAGACAGACTAAAAATTTGGCTAGAAAAGAGAAAATTGATGAAGATAGCATTTGTAACTGATGATGGTATCACGATAACTCAGCATTTTGGCCGGGCGGGGAAATATCTGGTTGTTGAGGTAGAGGAAGGTAAAGAAGTATCCCGAAATCTGCGGGATAGGCAGGGACATAAACAAAATCATCAAATAGGAGTAGAGCACGATCACGGTGGAACCCGCGACCATGATAGCCCAGCCGCTCACTCCAAGCATGTCCAAATGATGGCTGCGATTGAAGATTGCGATGTGGTTGTATGCGGTGGGATGGGCAGGGGAGCTTTCAACAGCATTTTATCTCTTGGAAAAGAAGTATTCATGACCAATAAAGGCGATATTAATGATGCGTTAAAAGGATACCTGGCTGGAGAATTAGTAAATATGTCGGATCTGGTGCACTAATTCGAAGTTAATTAATTATCCTGAGAATTGCTCTGTAATATGGCATCATAAGAGATCGGCGCAGGATTAATAAATGAAAAAGCCTTCTATCTAGAAGGCTTTTTGTTTTTTGCTTCAGTCAGCGAGGTCAATTGTTACTGGTGTGAGGTATATGAAATTGTCGGAAATCGGGTAGCGTTTACCAACTTCTTCTAAAAACGCTTCTTTCTCTTCTTTGTTCATGTCCGCATCCACTTTAACATTGACGTTGATGGATGTGAATCCCGCGCGATCGCTTCTTTCCTGACCACGCAGAACATCCAGATTCAGATTACCGGCTATCTCAACTTCAACGCCGCGCAGATCAACCTTTTGCTGCCCTGCTACGATCTTGGCAACAGTGACCAGGCAACCACCAAGCGCAACGAACACATAATCCAGAGGAGTAGGACCCGAGTCTGTTCCTCCTATTGCTTCTGGCTGATCGATGATTGATAGGTGTTTGCCTGAGTGCGTTTTTACAACCCAACCATGCGGTCCTTCAGCTGTAACTTTTACTGTCTTCATTGATGCCATTCTTGATTACTCCTATAATATTATTAAATATTCTACCGTAAAGTTTACCATAAATATTCATATGTATAAATAATAATAAAAACTTTAATGGAAAATAATAAATCAGGATTTAATAAAAAAATAAATACCGAAATAGGGGAGTGATGATTAGAAGGCGAATGGAAAGAGCTGGTAAAAAATCGACTGGGCTGCCAGGATCCCTCTGGCAAGGATAATGCCAATCACCCAACCTGCGATAATATCTATCAGATAATGGACACCTAAACTCACGCGCGCAATACTGACACAGATACCCCATAAGAGAAAAATCCATCCGAGGAGATGAATACCCAATCCAAAGGAAATGATTGACAGCATGATCATGCGAGCGGCATGGCCAGAAGGAAATGAGTGCGGATCTGTGTTTCTGTACACGGCACCCCAGTCGCCTTCAGGGCGGCGGCGTTTGATGAGAAATTTTATTGCGATTACAAGGACAGCCTGAATAACGATCGCACCCGCAAATAATGCGGAATAGGAATGCCATTTGCCTTTGGTAAAAACCCAGATTAGAAAGAGGCCAATTTCAAGGAACCAGGAATCACCAGAATGCGCAAAAAACGCAGCAAATTTTCGCAGGCCCTTCCTATCTTCTGATAAGAGAAGACAACGGGACGCGTTTTGGTCAATTTCCAGAATTTTATTAATCAACATAAATATAACTGCTCTTGTTTAAATCAGAGAGTAATTATAACCACAGCTTTGATTTCAATCATATAATTTAAGAAGATAACGCAGAGGATCGCATGAATGAACTAATATATCAAGTGGATGCATTCACCAATAAACCATTTCGAGGAAATCCCGCAGGTGTTGTCCTTTTAAATAAGGAACAATCAGATAAGTGGATGTTGTCGTTTGCGCGTGAGATGAACCTTTCCGAGACCGCATTTGTGATCGGCGAAAAATCATCTTACAATTTGCGCTGGTTTACACCCGCAGTTGAAGTAGAATTGTGCGGGCACGCAACCCTTGCCACGGCACATATCCTATATGAGAAGGAAAATGTTGAAAAAAGTGAACTGATCGAATTCACAACTCGAAGCGGTGTA